>DASYKO010000282.1:0-5701 GCA_035995285.1 Hyphomonadaceae bacterium
AAACGAAAAGCTTTGGCGTAGTTTTGTTGCTGCTGCAGACTGGAAACAGTTGTTGCGGCTTACGCACATCCCTCAACCAGCTGGATGCTCGGCCCACCCGCGTGGATCGAGCTGACTTTCCCCGAGCTGCCGATCTCGTAGACGATGCCGCGCGCAGCCTCGTCCTGCACGTACTGCTCGGCGCGCGGGCCGCCCGACCAGACCGTGACGTATTCGGCGGGCTTGTCCTGATATTTGTGCGGAGTGGCTTTCGCTTCGGCGCCATAGGCAGTCTTGACCGCCTCGGCCGTGTCGCCAACGCCAAGCCCCTTGTCGGTCTTCACCTTCGACGCCTCGCCTACGGTGATGCGGGTGAGCTTGCCGCCCTCGAGCATGACCCAGAAATCGTCACCCGGCGCACGCTGCGGCTTGAACTCGGTGCAGTCGCTGCCGGGAATGCCGGCGGCGTTGGGCGTGCTGGTGTCTCCGACCGCGGCGATCACCTCGGCCTTCGTCATGCCGATCTTGAGCGGGCCCCATCCATCTGCGCGCAGCGCGTCGCCAGACGCGGGCGCCGGTTCGGCAGGCGGCGCAGCGGCTGACTCGACAGGTGCAAGTTCGGTCGATGCGACAGGCGCTTCTTCCTTCGGTGAACAGGCGGCAAGCGCCGCGAAGCAGGTGGCAGCCAAAATCAGGGTATTGCGCATGATGGTCTCCCAAGCTTCGGGAACAATAGCATGAGCCGCAGTTATGTTCCCAAAGTCCGATCCGGACATCAGCTGGTGGGGCAGTCCATCTTCCCGCCCGCGGGCAGGGCGCTCATGCCCGTGACGCGCCAGCCATCGGGGAATTTCTTCAGCTTGTAGAGGCTGATGCGGTCCTTCGGCGGCATGGCCGTGCCGTCCGTCTTGAGTCGTGAAAAGCGCAGCTCGACCTGGCCTGTGTCGGCCCCAAGCATGCAACCTTTGACGCTTGCGATGTCCGATCGGTCATAGCCCTGCGCCTTCAGCCGGTCGAACTCGGCCTGCAGGCCCTCGCGAGTGTTCCACGGATGATCGCCGTCGAGACGATAGACCCGCGCGGAAATGGTCGCCGCATCGTGCTTGTTCCACAGCACGAGATACTCGTTCATGAACGCTTCGATCTCGGCGGTGCGCGCATCGGCGAAAGCCTGCGCGGAGATGACTGCGAGCCCAGATGCAAGCACTGACGCGAACATGGCATAGCGAAGCGTCTTCATAATCCCTCTCAGGTTGGAGCAGTGACGCTTACCATCACCGGCACGTGGTCGCTCGGCTTCTCGCCGCCGCGTTCCTCGGTGATGATGCGGTAGCTGGCAATGTCGACAAGCGGCGTCGCCTTCTTGTCCGCCCACCAGTGATCGAGGCGCCGTCCGCGGTTCGACAGCTTCCAGTCCGCGGCGCGATAGCTCCACCAGGTATAGAGCTTCTCGTTCGCCGGATGCTTGGCGCGGGCGATGTCGATGAACTTGCCTTCGGCGAGGATGCGCTTGAGCCCGTCGGTCTCCACGGGTGTGTGGCTCACCACATCCAGCAGCTGCTTGTGCGACCAGACGTCGTTCTCTTCGGGCGCAATGTTGATGTCGCCTGCCACAAGCAGGGGAGGGGCAGAGCGCTTGCCAGCGCGTGTTGCGTAGGTCTCGCGCATGCGCTCGATGAAATCGAGCTTGTGCGCGAACTTGTCGTTGAGCGCAGGATCGGGAATGTCGGCGCCGGCAGGCACGTAGAGATTGTGCAGCTCGAACCCGCCGACCTTTGCGGTCGCGCAGCGGGCGTGGCCATGCATGCAGAACTCGGGCGGCGCGGTCTGCTCAAGCGGCAGCCCCGAGACGATGGCGACGCCGTGCATGCCCTTCTGTCCGGAGAGGTGGATGTGCTTGTAGCCGGCCTGCTCGAACGCCTTCCGCGGAAACTGGTCCTCGAGGCATTTGATTTCCTGCAGGCACAGGACATCGGGCTTCTCGCGCTTGAGGAAAGCGATCACGCGGTCGATGCGGAGGCGAACCGAATTGATGTTCCAGGTCGCCAGGGTGAGGCGGTTCATGAGGCGCGGATTGTCCAGGGGCGGAAGGTCGAGACCCAGATTCACGCGCGCCGCCCGGCAAATCAACGGCAAACACGCGAGATCAGCGATTGTTTTGGGTTCCCGGCACAAACGCGCCCGGCCGCGGGGACGGCCAGGCGCGCTTTGCGCCCCGGGGGCGCGATGGGGCCGGGGGATAGCTCCGGCAAATCAACCCCGCTCTAAGCGCCTGCGGGGGAAGCTTCAGGCGCGAACTGAGTCGAACCACGTGGCAATTACGCCACTGGCGCGAAGATTGGCAACTTAATGAACCTTAAAAATTGTGTGTTGCCGTCCCGCTACGTCAGGCCTTGACCCTCCTGGCCGGCAATCTAGCTGGCCGTGATTCGCCTGACGCGTGAGTAAGGCGGGAAGCCTCAGATCAGCGGCGATCGTCGCGATTGTCCGCCGGGGCTGTCACCACGAACAGCGCAGGCTTGAGCGACACGTTGCGCTGGGTGTCCGACAGCCGCACGCGCGTCTCCTCCCCGCCATTGAGAGCGCGCCAGCCGAGCAGTTCGAAGTCCGACGCGCGGAATTCGAGGATCATCTTGCCCTGCGCTTCGCCGCTCTTGTCGACCAGCGTGACGAAGTGCGAGCCGTTGGACGAAGTCACATCGGCGATGTTGCCGTCGCGCTTGAGATCCACGTTGGTGCGCAGGAAGAGATTCAGCGTGGAGGCCTTCAGCGGCGCGGAATCATAGGATTTGCGCTTCGGCTCCTGGATCGAGACGGTCGTACCGTCGGAGATGATGAACATGGGCTCGGGCGAGGTGTACTCGAAGCGGATTTTGCCCGGGCGGTTGATGTAGAAATTGCCGGACTGCTGGACGCCTCTTGCATCGATCTGGCTGAACTTGCCCTGCGCGGTCTTCACCGCGGTGAGTTCCTTGCTGACGCGATCGACAATGGCGTTGCGGTCAACCGCAGGCGTCACCGCCGGGACAGGCGCCTTGGGCGCCTGAGGCGTTTGCGCAGAGGCGAGCGCAAGCGATCCGGCAAACGCGCTGGACAGGACGAGGGGGACAAGGAAGGCCGAAATGCGGTTTCTCATGCTGGCGAACCTCGGCTTACCAACCGGCGAAAACAAGACCGGGACAAGGTTTTTTCGCCCTGTTTTCATGAACATCGGTTCAGTCCTATGCTACCGGCCCATCCTGTTTCAGGGCGGGTGGGCCCGCGGTGAGACCTAACGCGATGACGCCAAAACAGTTTCACGACACGGTCATGTCGTTTCCCGAAACGGAACTCACCACCTCCTATGGCGAGCCCGCCTACAAGGCGTTCGGGAAGTTCTTCACCCGCCTGCGAAAGGACAATGACAGCGTCGTCCTGGCCCAGGTGCCGCTCGATGAGCGAGGTCATCTGCGAGGCGGATCCGGAGACTTTCCACGTCACCGATCACTACCGGAACTTCCCTTATGTGCTCGCACGGCTGAAAAGGCTCGATGCGAGGACGCTGAAGGGCTATCTCACTCGCCAGTGGCGCCATAACGCGCCGGCAAAGTGGCTGAAGGCGCGGGAGGCAGGCGAGACCCTGCCGCCTGTTCCCAAGAAGCCCCCGCCCAAGAAGCGGCCTCGCAGGGGACGAGGGAAGGGGAGGATTTCGGCGTGAGGTTCCTGCTTCTGCTGATCATCATAGCCGGCGTCGCCGGTTATTTCACCCGGCCCAATGCCGATGCGCACTGGAAGACGGTGGCCGCCCTGATCCGCGACGGCGACATCGACGGCGGCGAGCTGTCCAAGCGCAGCGCCAAATTCACCGACTACTACGTTACGACAAAATACCTGTTCAGCGTCGAGGCGCAGGCGCGGGCCGAATGCTGGGGCGCCTTCACGCGCTTCCTCTGCCTCAAGCCGGGCGGGACCACGAAGGTCGACATGCCGGCCGTTTCAGCGGGCGCGCCACCCAGCTAGTAGATGTGCTAGGTTCAACAACACGGGGAAGCGCCGGACGGATCCGGACGGCGCAGTGTCGGAGGGAAGAGACGTCCATGAGGTCATTGCTTGTCCTGTTGCTGCTCGCCGCACTCGGCGTCGGCGCCTACATGTCGAAGCCAACGAAGGAGCAGCAGCTCGCCAATGCCGACAAGTTCCTCGCCGACCGCCGCGCGCGCGATGGCGACGACATCGGCGATCTCATCGGCGGGCTGATCGAAGGCGCGCAGCGCAATGATGCGTTCGAGGACATGATCGTCGCCACCAAATACACCGCCAAGGCCGGCGACAAGGTGCTGGTCGAATGCTGGGGCGCCTTCACCCAGTATCTCTGCAACTCGCCGCTGGACGAGAAGAAACCGACCTAGGCCGGAGACTTACGGGGGGACTCATGGCCGATTGCATCTTCTGCCGGATCGCCCGGGGCGATGCGCACGCGCATGTCGTGCATGAAGACGAGCTTGTGGTGGCCTTCCTCGACAATGGCCCGATCCGGCCCGGCCACACGCAGATCATCACGCGCGAGCATGTGCCCTATTTCGAGGATCTTTCACCCGAAGCCGCTTCGCACATTCTTGGCCTGGGGCAGCGGATCGCTAAGGCTATGAAGCAGATCTATGGCGTGCCGCGCGTCGGCTTCGCCTTCACCGGCGGGGATGTGGCGCATGTGCATGCGCATGTCATTCCGCTGGTGGAGAAGGGCGATATCACCTCGCAGCGCTACTCAGCCGGTCCGATTCCGACCCCGCCGGAGGCTGAGCAGATCGCGACCATTGCGCAGCTGAAAGCGGCGCTTGAAGGGTAGGTCGGTTGCTGCGGCGGAGCCGCACCGCTAGCGTCGGCGCAGGAGGCCCTCATGGCGCACGGCGATCATCCGCACGACCATTCCCACGATGACTCAGGCGATCACAGCCACGAACCCCAAAACCAGGAGGGCAAGTGGAAGCATGACGGCGTTCGGGTGATCCCCGGCGGCTCGCTCGATCCCAACACGGCCCAGACCCCGGGCATGGACCGCAAGGCGGCCATCAACTACGCCCGCGTCGGCGCGCAGAAGATCTGGGCCGGCACGGTCGCCATCCATCCCAACGCCAAGACCGGCGCGCATCATCACGGGCCGCTCGAGAGCGTGATCTTCGTCGTGAAGGGCAGGGCTCGCATGCGCTGGGGCGAGAATCTTGAGTTCACCGCCGAAGCCGGCCCGGGCGATTTCATCTTTGTACCGCCCTACGTGCCCCACCAGGAAATCAACGCCAGCCGCGACGAAGTGCTGGAATGCGTGCTGGTCCGCTCCGACAACGAAGCCGTCGTCGTCAACCTCGACATCGAGCCGGCCGAGAAGCCGGAGAACGTTGCGTGGATCGATCCGATCCATAAGGCGTGAGACTCGACCGCAAAGAAAAAGGCCGGCTCGTTAGAGCCGGCCTTTCCATTTCGATAGCAAAGCGCTTGCGCGCCTCGTTGATCTTAGACGGCTTTGAGGTTCACGGCGGACATTTTGCCCGAACGCTTGTCAGCCTGTTCTTCGAACTGGATCTTCTGGCCGTCGACCAGGCCACGAAGGCCGGCCGCTTCGACGGCGCTGATGTGGACGAACACGTCCTTCGAGCCGCCATCCGGTTGGATGAAGCCATAGCCCTTGGTGGTGTTGAACCACTTCACGGTGCCAGTTGCCATTTGGGAAGTCCTTTGCAGTGACGAC
>DASYKO010000283.1:0-7787 GCA_035995285.1 Hyphomonadaceae bacterium
GCAGATGCGCTCGGCGCCGGCCGGGTCGCTGCGCTACGCCAGGGCTCCGCGCCCCGGCCTCTTGCCGACGACGTCAATGAAGACCCAAATCAGCAAAGGACTCTCGCTATCGCTGGATGAAAAACGGGGGTCACGTCAGCGGGCTCACGCACCCGAGCCACCTCGAAAAGCAAAGCCCGCCCCTTTGCAGGAGCAGGCCCAATTAGATTTCTAAAGATGCCTACTGTCGCGCAGGCGGGGCAGCTGCAGGCGCAGCGGCCGGGCGCGGAGGCGGCGGGGGAAGCGTGCCGCCTTCGGCGATGATTTTCATGTTCTTGAGCGCGTTCTCGAACGTTGTACGGCGGCGAGCGACTTCAGCGTCTTTCGCAGCTTGGTCACCGGCGACGAGTGAGTTGTCGTACATCAGCGTGTAGACCATCTTCGTGGTCTTGGCGTTGACCGCGCGGGCCTCAAGCGTGCCGTGATAGAGGTTGTAGGCGCGGCCATCGCGAACCGCCTGCGTATACGTGTACGAGTACGGCGTCTTGCCGACGAGGACCTCGCCGCCGACCGTGCGCACGGCGCCGACTTCATTGTCCTTGCCCGCCGTGATCTGGCAGCCGGCCGGGATCTGCAGCCACGCGCCGATATCGCAATACTTGCCGACGCTTGCCCACACATCCTTTTGCGGCTTGTTGATCGTGATCTCCATCGGGATGGAGACGTAAGTCGGCTTCTCCACCGACTCGATGCGCGCGCGTACCGGCGCGGCTGCGGCCGGCGCCGCGGGAGCAGCGGCCGGAGCGGCAGGACGCGCGGCAGGCGCTGCCGGCGGCGGCAGTTTTCCGCCCTCCGCCAGGATCTTCATGTTCGCGAGGCCCTGCTCGAACCGTGTGCGGCGGCCGGCGATCTCGGCATCCTTGGCGGCTTGATCGCCCGGAACCAGAGAGTTGTCGTACATCAGCGTGTAGACCAGCTTGGTCGACTTGGCGTTGATCGGCCGCGCTTCGAGATAGCCGTGATAGAGATTGTAGGGGCGCCCGTCACGCACCGGCTGGGTGTAGCCGTAGGACAGCTCTGTCTTGCCGATCAGGATCTCGGAGCCGACCGTGCGCACCGCTCCAAATTCGCCGTCCTTGCCGGCGGTGATGGTGCAGCCCGTTGCGATCTGGAACCATTCGCCGATATCGCAATACTTGCCGATGCGCGCCCAGACATCCTTGGCCGGCTTGTTGACCGTGATCTCCATCGGGATCGAGACATAGTTCGGCTTCTCAACCGACTCGATACGCGCACGGACTGCAGGAGCGGCCGGCGCAGGCGGGGCCGCGGCGACGACCGGGGCCGGCGGCGCCGGCTGGGCCATCGGGGCGGCGTATGTCGGATCGGGCTTGGCGCTTGATGTGGCTTCAGGCGCGCCGGCGCAGCCTGAGAGCGCAGCAAGCGCGGATGCTGCAACGAGGGTACGAGCAAACATAGGGTCAGATCCTCCCGTGAATCGTTCAGTCATCGATAGCGGCTTAGCCGGCCCATGCAAGTAAAGAGGTTGGGCAAGCGATAGAGAGGTCACCCTTCCCTAACGCTAGCTAGTCCTCGCTGTCGTCCTCGAACAGCGGCTGCTGGAATGCGGCCGGAGCCTTCATCCCCACGCGCTCCCACGCCTTGGGCGTCGCAACGCGCCCCCTTGGCGTGCGCGCGATAAAGCCCTGCTGCATCAGGTAGGGCTCGATCACTTCCTCCACCGCATCGCGCGCCTCGGAAAGTGCTGCCGCGAGCGTATCGGCGCCGACAGGGCCGCCGGAATAGGTCTTCACCACCGCCTCGAGATAGCGGCGGTCGAGCGCATCCAGGCCATCCTCGTCCACTTCCAGCCGGGCGAGCGCCTTGGCGGCCGTCTTGCGGTCGATCTTTGTCCCGTCGGCGTCGCAGAAATCGCGCACGCGGCGCAGCAGGCGCACGGCAATCCGCGGCGTGCCGCGCGATCGGCCGGCGATCTCTTCAGCGCCATCCTGCGAGATCGCAGCGCCGAGCTTCAGCCCTGCCCGCCGCAGGATCGAGCCCAGTTCCTCACGCGTATAGAATTCCAGACGGATCGGAATGCCGAACCTGTCGCGCAGCGGCGTCGACAGCAACCCCGCGCGCGTGGTGGCGCCGATCAGCGTGAACGCGGGAAGCTCGATCTTCACCGATCTTGCGGCGGGGCCTTCACCGATAATCAGGTCGAGCGCGTGATCCTCCATCGCTGGATAAAGGATCTCCTCCACATGCGCCGGAAGCCGATGGATCTCGTCGATGAACAGCACGTCGCGCGGTTCGAGATTGGTGAGCAGCGCCGCAAGGTCCCCCGCCTTGGCAATCACCGGTCCGGAGGTGGAGCGGAAGCCGACGCCCATCTCCTTGGCAAGAATCTGCGCCAGCGTCGTCTTGCCCAGCCCCGGCGGGCCGGAGAGCAGCACGTGATCGAGCGCATCCCCGCGCTTGCGGGCAGCCTCGACAAAGATCTTGAGGTTGGCCTTGGCCGCCTGCTGCCCGGTGAATTCATCGAACCGGCTGGGACGCAGCGCGCGATCCGCCGTCTCGCCGGGCTGGCGTTCGGGGTCGGTCACGTCGCCTTCGCGTGCAGTGTCTTTCGCCATGGGCGCCTTCTGCACCATTTCGGCGGCCAAGGGAACACTTGAGGAACGAACGCCAAGTTAAGGCGCGGCGGCTAGCTGGGCTGTTTCAAAAGCTCCAGTGCGCGCTCCAGCGGATGATCATTCCGGCCGTCATAGGCGGATACAGTCACCGAAGGCTTGAAGCCGCCATCGAGCGAGCCGCCGAGAGGGGTCAGATACCGGCCGGTGGTCAGCGTCACAAAAGGGGTCTTGTCCTGCGTGTTGGGAATGACCGTCCTGATCGCGCCATCACCGAACGTTGCCTGCCCGACCGATCGCGCGCGCCCGTTCTCCACCAGGGCGGCAACGAACATTTCCCCTCCCGCGGCGGTTTGTGAATCGCTCAGGATGACGATCGGCGCACCGTCCGTGATGTCATCGGGCGTGGTCTTGTAGACCACGGGCGCCTCCGGCGGGCATGCATTGACGCTGGCCATAGAGCCCATCGCGCCTTGCGACAGGAAAAGATCGGCCAGCCCCGTGAACCCCTCAAGCCGCCCGCCGTCATTGGACCGCACGTCGATGACATAACCCTTCGGCTGCACACGGCCGCGCAGCTCCTTCACGGCGCTGCGGACTGCGTCAGGCGTTGTCACGGTCATTGCCGGGATCGTTATGATGGCGAGACCATCGCGCAGCTGAATGCCCGGCATGTCCTTTGCCTTGCGGCGAACCAGAATGGTCATGTCGCCGGAAACCCCGCTGCGGCGCGCCGTCAGCATCGCCACGCCGGTCGCCCCGTTTTCCATCAACCGCATCAGGTCGGCCTGCGAAAGGTTTTCCGTCGGCTGTCCGTCTATGGAGGCGATCTGGTCACCGAGCCGGAGGCCTGAAGGGTCAGCCTCATAGGATGGAGACAGTTGAACGACGACAGGCAGGGGCAAGACCCGCTGGAGCGTAATGCCCAGGGACTCGCTGTTGAGCACCCGCCTTGGCGCGGCAATGAAATAGGAGGACGCATGATAGAGCGCCTGGGGATCGACCGCATCGAATATGCCGCTGATGGCTTCAGCCGACGCGCGCTCCACGATTTCGGCCCGTTCGCCGGGCTGATGGCGGGTCAGGTCGTAAATGGCCGCGGCGATTGAATCCAGGAACTTGTAGACATCGGTATTGATCTCAATGCGCTTCGAGGCGCTTAGCCCGGGCATTCGATTGATCCGGTCTGCGACGCCGCGCATCAGGAATTCACGGTTCGCGGGGCAACGCTTTTCGATCACGGCAAGGATGTGCGCGATATCTTCGAGCGACTGCAGCTCCCGCTCCGTCGCCTTCTGCGCATCGGCCGCACAGGCGGCGCTCGCCATCAGGCAGGCGCCCAGGAAACCGGCTACAAAAC
Organism: Hyphomonadaceae bacterium; assembly: GCA_035995285.1. GTDB lineage: Bacteria > Pseudomonadota > Alphaproteobacteria > Caulobacterales > Hyphomonadaceae > UBA7672. The sequence goes on from DASYKO010000283.1 coordinate 3,973, forward strand.
GCATAACGCCCCAACCAGATGAACTCGGCCTTCGTCAGCCTTTTGCATCACTTCCCGGCCGAAGGAAACGCGGACGGGGCCAGGCCCGGATTGCCCGACGATCTCCAGGCTCCGCCCGATCAGGACCCGCCCTGACGGCATGGGGCCGGAAATTCTTTCAACCAGAATGCGCGCCCGATCCCAGCCATTTCGGCCGTCCAGCGCTTTGAAACTATTCGACTCGCAGACTCCCCAACTGGTGGGGACAAAAATAATTCTCCCAGCATGCCCAAAAGCTGAGTCGATACTCGCGCTCAAATAGCTGCACGAGCGCGCCGATGAGCCCAACCACACGCAACTCCCTCCCCAGCCTCTGGGAGCAGGCGGTCACGCTCTGGCGAGATCTCGTCCTCGGCTTCGGCCATCCCCATGATCTCATGCGCTGGGGCTGGATGCGTGCGCTGGAGCACCGCGCGCTGGGCCACTGGCTGCGCGATCTCGAAAAGCTCGTCCGCCGCGCCATCCGCGCGGATGCAAGCGAGCTCGACCTGCCAGCGCTCAAGACCCGCGCAAGACGGCGGAAGCCCGGCCCGCCCCAATCAAGCGAAGTCATGGCCAACGAAGACATGCCGCGCTTCCGCCGGTCCTACAGCGATGACTGCACGACCTGGAAGGTGAGTTTCCGCATGAGCGCGGCCGCGCCGGGAAAACATCGCGGCCCGCGCAAGCGATCGGAGCCTTCAGAGAAACGCCGCTGCCGGCCGCTGGCCTTCCGCATCGAGGCCCTGCGCCGCGCCATCAACCATCGCGCGGACCATGCGCTGCGCTATGCGCGCCGCCTCGCACGCATCGCCGAGGCCAACGTCCGTGCTCTCACTGAGGCATTGAAGGCCTACGATCCCTCGCCGCCGGCAACCGACACGGCGCTGTCAGAAGCCACGCCGCGAAACGCAAAGCATGTCGAGCCGGGATAGCCGGCTCAATTTCTCCACTTTCAGTCGAAACACCCTCGCAGGCGCCGCCTGCGAGAACGATCCCTCACGCCCTCATATTGGACAGCGCCAGTCGGGCAGATGTGTATTGATTTTCGATGTCCCGAGGCGCAACCCTCGTTCCTACTTGGGAGACTTTGCGAAGGATATCACGATGAAGACTCGCCTCTGGTCCCTGATCTCATACGGCGCCGTAGCGCTTGCGCTGGCCGCCTGTTCGCCCCCCGCGCAGAAAGCCGCGGAGCCCGCCAAGCCCGTGGCCTCTGCCGAGTGGACCAAGCTGGTCAACGACTTCATCGACGATGACTCGAAGGCGAACCCATCCTCCGCCTTCTACGCCGGCCGCGCCGAATATGCCGGCGTCATGCCGAACTGGGGCGAGGATGGCCTCAAGGCCGAGATCGCGCGCCTGCACGACTGGAAGTCGAAAGCTGAGGCGGTTGATGCCGCTACTCTGGACGAGGCGCAGAAATTCGAGCGCGATTATTTCGTCGCCGTCCTCGACGGCCAGCTGTTCTGGCGCGAGACCGCCGACTGGCCGCACAAGAACCCGACCTGGTACGGCCTCGACCCCGGCGTCTATCTCGACCGCCCCTATGCCGAGCTGCCCGAGCGGCTGGCCGATTACACAAAATGGGCCTCCAACATTCCGGCGGCTGCGGCCCAGATCAAGGCCAACCTGAAAGGCCCGATGCCGCGCGCCTATATCGACATGGGCATGAACACGTTCGGCCCGATGGCGGGCTTCCTCCGCACGGATGTTCCGAAAGTCTTCGCCGAGGTTAAGGACGCCCCGGCGCAAGCCGAGTTCAAGAAGCAGAACGAACTCGCCGCGAAAGCCTTCGACGATCTCAACGCGCACATGAAGAGCCTGCGCAAGACGCAGACCGAAGACTTCGCGATGGGCGCCGATCTCTTTGCCAAGATGATCTACGCCAACGAGCGCGTCGACACGCCCATCGATGAACTGCAGCGCATCGGCATGGAAGACCTCAAGCGCAACCAGGCGGCGCTCAAGGCCGAATGCGACAAGTACGCGCCGGGCAAGTCGATCCAGGACTGCGTCGCCCTGGAAGAATCGCACAAGCCGGAAGGCGGCGATTTCGTCGCCTATGCCCGCAAGCAGCTTGTCGACCTGCGCAAGTTCGTCATCGACCACAACGTGGTGACGGTCCCGGGCGAGGAAGAGGCGATGGTAAAACAATCCCCGCCCTATAACGCGCAGAACGGCGCCTATATCGATCCCTCGCCGCCCTTCGCGAAAAACCTGCCCGCCTTCTACAACATCGCCGCGCCGGATCCGAAGTGGAGCAAGAAGGAGCAGCTCGATTACATCTCCGGCAAGGCCAACCTGCTCTTCACGTCAGTCCACGAAGTCTGGCCCGGCCACTTCCTCCAGTTCCTCCATTCCAATCGGTCCGAATCCATGTTCGGCAAGGTCTATGTCGGCTACGCCTTCGCCGAAGGCTGGGCGCACTATGCCGAGGAGATGATGTGGGAAGAGGGCCTCGGCGATGGCGATTCCGAAACCCATATCGGCCAGCTGATCAACGCCACGCTGCGCAACGTCCGCTTCCTCTCCGCGATCGGCATGCACGCCAAGGGCATGACGCTGGCGCAGTCGCAGCAGATGTTCCTCGACGAGGGCTATCAGGCGCTGGGCACGGCCAAGCAGCAATCGGCGCGCGGCGCCTATGATCCGGCCTATCTCAACTACACGATGGGCAAGCTGATGATCCGCAAGCTGCGCGACGACTGGTGCTCGCAACATTCGCGCGCGGCCACCGATCCGAAAACCGACAAGGGCTGCTGGAAGGATTTCCACGACGCCTTCCTCGCCTATGGCGGCCCGCCCATCCCGCTGGTGCGCGGCGCGATGATGAAGGAAGCAGCGTCTGCGAAGTTCTAGACGCTCAGATCTCCGGATCGGCCGCACGCACCCACGGCGCTGCGGCCGACTCCCGGGTCGCCAGCCACCCCGGCGGCAGCTCCGCAATGGAGGCAAGCGAGGGGTGGAGGCGCAGGATCGCCCCCATGTGAACGACGCGGCTCTCGTCCGGATCAAGCGATGCAGGTTCGAGAAACGCCCACGACCGGTCGTCGGAATAGTGCACCACGATCAGCTCCGGGGCCCCGTCAAGCACGGCCTGGCAAGTCACGGCCTCGGCATTCGGGCTCTGGTCGAACGGCCAAGCATCCATCGTCTACTCCGCGGCCTTCGGCGCCACCCTGCCCTTCATCACGTCGCGCAGCTTCATGACGAGGATCACCGAGATGAAGCAGAACGCCACCACGTTGGCGATGATGATCGGCCACTGCATGTTGTAGAAACCGTATGTCGCCCACAACGCCGCCCCCACCGTCGCCATCGAATACATCAGCAGGGAAATCGCCCGTGTATCGCGCGAGCGAATCACATGGATCGCCTGCGGAAGAAAAGCGCCGGTAGAGAGTATTGCAGCTGCGAAGCCGATGATTTCGACCATGCCCATGAGCTTGCGAGATCCCTTCCCCAGATACTTCCCGTGCAACGCGATTCCTCTTCGCGCGCCGAACGCTCTATATCATGTCCCGAAGGCATGATGATGAGACCCTGCGCCGCTGCCCGATGACCAAGACCGTCCCCGACACACGCGGGAAGGACAAGCCCGCCCAGGCAAAGGCGGCGCGGACGCGAGAGCCGGCGGGCCTCATCCGCATGCGCCGCTGGGCGACCGGGCTGCTTCTGGCCATGACCGTCCTGTTCGTGGCGAGCCATGTCTGGCGCCCAGAGGGCGATACCGCCCGCTGGCTCTGGGGCTATGTCCGCGCCTTTGCCGAGGCCTCGATGGTGGGCGGCCTCGC
>DASYKO010000284.1:0-15795 GCA_035995285.1 Hyphomonadaceae bacterium
CTCAGCAGGGATGTCGTGGTCGCCATTCGCGTGTCTCGGTCCCGCCTCGGACAGCAGCACTTCAAGCGCCCGCCGAGCGCGGCTCACCCTGCTCTTGATTGTTCCCACCGCGCATTGGCAAACTTGCGCCGCTTCCTCATACGCCATTCCGCCCGCGCCGACCAGAATAAGCGCTTCACGCTGGTCGTCCGGCAATTTGGCAAGCGCCGCCCGAAGCTCCAGCAGATCCATCGGGACCGTCGGATCATCGTTCGCCAGCAGCGTGTTCTCGGCCATCTCCACGTCGAGCGGGGCCGAGCGCCAGGACCGGCGTTTTTCCGAATAGAACTGGTTGCGCAGGATCATGAAGGTCCACGCCTTGATGGACGTGCCCGGCTCGAAGGAATCACGGGCCTTCCACGCCTTAGCGAGCGCTTCCTGCGCCAGGTCGTCCGCCTGGGTCGGGTCGTTGCAGAGCGAGCGCGCGAAGGCGCGCAGGTGGGGGATTGCCGCCACCAGCTCCGTCTTGAAGGTGTCTTCTGCTTCCTGAACCGTCATTACCCTGCCGCCACTCAGTGGTCTGATTTGACAGTCCGGCCCATGTGGGCCGACCTGTCTGCGCCAACGGATCCGCCGGCGCCGGTTACGGGCTCTGGTATGGGTGGCCCGTCACCCGGAGGCTTTGGGCGCTTGTTGGCGTCCGCCTCGCCGAGAATCGCAAGGAAATCATCGGGCACGTCCTCGCCGAGGACGTCGTCGTACATCTGGCGCAGCCTGCGCCCGATAGCGTCCTGCCTGCGGCGCGCCACGCGGGCGTCCACAGGCTTTCCGCCTTTGCCTTCACTGGAATTGTCGTGTCCCATCTTTCGATACAACTTCTTGCTGCTGCTGCTCGCAGAAATTCCCCGCTTCAGGCCCAAAACGCCTGTCCAAGCGGAAAGGTTCCCTAGAATTGTAAAAAACATGGAACCCGGGTTCCATAGCGGCGTTTTGCTGCCTGTGGGACATAGACATAGTCCATTGAAGACGTGCGGGAGATTTCATGAGCCTCGTTGAGCAGCTGGGACCCCATCTGCCGTATTTGCGGCGTTACGCCAGGGCCCTGACCGGAAACCAGAAAAGCGGCGACGCCTACGTCAAAGCGGCGCTGCAGGCGCTGGCGGCCGGGGAAGCCGAGCTTGAGGAGCTGCCGCCGAAGGTCGCTCTCTACAAGCTGTTCCAGGTCATCTGGGGCGCAACCGGCGCGAAGCTGGAAAGCGCGCCGGAACAGACGGGCGACGCCATTACCCAGCGAGTGATGCGCATTCCGCCGCGTCACCGTCAGGCCTTCCTGCTGACGGCGCTTGAAGGCTTCACGATCGACGAAGCATCTCAGATTCTGGATGAAAACACCGAAGGCGTCCGCAACCTGATCGCGCGGGCCCAGCGCGACATCGAGGCGGAACTGGCGACCGAAGTCCTCATCATCGAGGACGAACCCGTCATTGCCGCCGATATCGAAGCTCTCGTACTCGATCTCGGCCATCGCGTTTCGGCCGTCGCCACCACGCGCACCGAAGCTGTGGCCGCCGTGCGCGCACGCCGCCCCGGCATCGTGCTGGCGGACATCCAGCTCGCCGATGGCTCCTCGGGCATCGATGCGGTGAACGACATTCTCAAAGGCATGGACGTGCCGGTGATCTTCATCACGGCCTTCCCGGAAAGGCTGCTGACCGGAGAGAAGCCCGAGCCCGCCTTCCTGATCACGAAGCCCTTCCAGCCGGAAACGGTGAAAGCGGCGATCGGTCAGGCGCTGTTCTTCCACGTCGAGCGGCCAGTGATTGCCTGAAGCGACATAACTCGCTTCAGCTGACGTAAGTTTATCCGGCCGCGCTGGGGTAATACCCTACGCGGCCGGTTGGTTAAGAAAACCCTACCCTGACCGGAACGACCGGAAAGCCTCGGCGTTGACTCGCTGGAGAAGGGGCTTTGGTCATGAGTGCATTCCGCAAGATTTTCCCGTTTGTCGGCGCGCTTGCGCTGCTGGGGCTCGCGATACCTGCAGCCCACGCGCAAACTGCAAAAGGGGCATCCGCTCCCAAGTCGCAGATTGCATCCGCCAGCGCATCAGGTGGGAAATGGACCTGCATGTTCCGGCAGACGGTCGAACTCGCGCCTGTCTCGTTCGACGTGCGCGGCGCGCCTTCCTGGGTGGTTGTCTACCGGCTCAAGGGCGAGATCATCGCTTCGCAACGGGTATCCGAGCGCGAAGTGGAGCAGATCAAACGCATGCCCTGCGGCGATGCCAACAGCGAGTACGGCGGCATCGCGATCGGCTGATCGCCAACCAGCGCTTCAACAATTTGTCGGGCTAGATCGAGTCGCTCGGGATGCGCACGACTGGCGCTGGCGGCTCAACCGAAGTTTCAGCCTGATCGGCCTTACGGAAGAGGACATCCACCTGGTTGAGGCTGGCGGTTGCCGCCTCCCCTGCCTTCACCGCACGGGCGGCGACGCGGATACGGTCCGCCGAAATGCCCTTGGCGACGAGATCGTCGGCCACGCGCGCAAGGCGCTCGAGCGCGAGGGATACGGCACGATCGCCATCCACGCTCACGTCGAAATGGGCGACCAGATCAAGGTTATCAGGCCCGCAGGTAGTTGCGGTCTCGCCGATCCGCCCGATCAGGGCTTCCGTCTCAGGCGATGCATTTACATCGCCTGAAGCAAAATAGATCTTGAGGATGTTCCGCGGGCAAGCATCCGAAGACGTTGCGGGCTCAACCGTTTGCGCCGCCGCGGCAGCTGCGGAAACGAGGTGAATGCCGGCGATAGCCGCCAATATGCCGAGAGTGCGGATCATGGTTACCACATACGTCGTTCGGCCCCAGCCCCATTACTATGCATGAGCGGCGCCGAAACGAAACGCCGCGCCAGCAATGTTACCGGCGCGGCGTTCGATTAGTCGTCTCAAAGGTTGTGGACGGTCAGTGCTGGGCGTCCTTGGACGCGTCCGATACGGCGTCGCCGACGGCTGCAGTGTCCTTGCCGACGCCTTCGACAGTGTTGCAGGCCGCAGCTGCGGCCGCGAGGAGGAAGGCAAACGCTGCGAAAGTCAGTTTCATTGAAAGTCTCCACATGTCCCGTCGGCGCTAGCAGCCGACCTCTCGGACAACGTCCCCTCCTACGGGATGTTCCCCAACTCATGGAATTCCGGCTGCCGAATGAGCCGCGCCCGAAACGATGAACGCCTGGCGAGGGAACGTCCCTGCACCCACATGCGTTGGGCAGTCACGGTAAATACAAGTGGAGGTGCGCCATGCTTGGCTGGGCCCTGGTCTTCTTTGTTCTCGCGCTTGCAGCGGCTGCGCTGGGCTTCGGCGGGCTCGCCGGCGTCTCGGCTTCGATCGCTCAAATCCTGTTCGTCGTCTTCCTTGCCCTGACGGTCCTCGCCTTCGTGGTGAGAGCGGTACAGGGACGCTCGGTTCTCTAGCGGGCTGACCAACATCTGAAATGCGAAGCCCGGCCCGCAAAGGCCGGGCTTCGTGCATTTGGCGCCGCGAAGATGCGCACAGCGAAAGAGCAACCTCATCCTAGCTGGTTGGTGATAGCAATTGCCCCGCGACGGCGTAGGGTCTTCGCACGCCTTGGCGGGACGAGGCGCGCGTAGAGGAGACTGTCATCAACAGAGCAAGGGGTCGGCAATGAAGGAAGAGACAGTTCAAGGCGCAGGCGGGGTAAAGATCCATATCAGGTCGTGGCCTGCAGCGGGCAAGGCGAAGGCCGTCATCGTCATCAGCCACGGCTTCAATTCGCACTCTGGCCAGTACATCTGGGCGGCTGAGCAATTCGCAGCAGCGGGCTACGCCGTCTACGCCGCCGACCTGCGTGGGCGCGGCAAGTCTGAAGGCGAGCGCTTCTGGGTCGAGAAGCCGGGCGATTATGTCGGCGATGTCGATCTCGCCGTGCAGCTGGCCAAGTCGCGCGAGCCCGGCCTCAAGGTCTTCATGCTGGGGCACAGCGCAGGCGGCGTGGTGGCCTGCACCTACGCGCTCGACCATCCCACCGAACTCGCGGGCCTCATCTGCGAGAGCTTCGCCTTCCAGGTGCCAGCCCCGGAGCTGGCGCTGAACGTGCTGCAGTTCGTTGGCGAAAACATCGCCCCGCGCCTTGGCGCGCTGAAGCTGAAGAACGAGGACTTCTCGCGCGATCCGAAAGTGGTCGCCGCGCTGAACGCCGATCCGCTGACGAAGAACGAGACGCAGCCCGCGCGAACCGTGGCCGCGCTATGGGCGGCAGACAAGCGGCTGAAGAAGAGCTTCCCGCAGATCACCATTCCGCTCTTCATCATCCACGGCTCTGTGGACAAGGCGACCGTTCCCGCAGGTTCGAGGTTCTTCGCCGACACCGCAGGATCAAAGGATAAGACCCTCAAGATCTACGACGGCCACTTCCACGACCTCCTCGCCGACACCGGCAAGGAAGGTGTGATGGCGGATATCCTGGAATGGGTCGGGAAGCGGGTTTGAACCTTACGACAGTTTCAACCCCTCCATCTCGCCGCTCTCCCGCCAGGCCTTCAGCACCTCGAAGAACTTGATCGGGCCGGCGCCGTACATGTCGGTCATGAAGCCGGCGCGGTTGCCGTGGGCGCCTTCGGAATTGTAGTAGCCGGGGGTGCACTCGCTGTAGAACCGCACGCCAAGGCGCGCGAGAGAGCGGACTTCGTCGACATAGGCCTTCTCGGCTTCGGCGGTGGGCTCGAGCGCCTCCGCGCCGCGCTTCTTGGCTTCGGTGACCATGTAGACGACCTGCCTCGCTTGCTCGTTGAGGGCCATTGGCACACTGACCGTGATGGCGGTCTGGGTGAAGCCGAGGAAGAAGCAGTTCGGGAAGCCATGGGTGGCAAGGCCGTGCATGGTGCGCAGGCCATCCTTCCAGTGGTCGGAGAGTTTCACGCCATCGCGGCCGATAACGTCATAGCCGGAGCGGCGGGTGTAGGCGGTGCCGACCTCGAAGCCGGTGGCGAAGATCAGGCAGTCGACATCGAAGGCGCGGCCGTTGGCGATCACGGCGGTTTCGGTGAGCGCTTCGACGCCCCTGCCCGCCGTGTCGACCAGCTGGACGTTGGGACGGTTGAAGGTGGCCAGGTATTCGTCGTGGAAGCAGGGGCGCTTGCAGAATTGGCGGTACCAAGGCTTGAGCGCTTCGGCGGTGGCGGCGTCCTTCACGATTGAATCCACGCGGGCGCGGACCTGGTTCATCTTGCGGTAGTCGGCGAGTTCCAGCAGGTCGGCGCGCTCTTCCTTGGTCAGGCGGCGGCCGAGCTTCTTGCCGGCGTCCTTCACCGCCGGGCCCATCAGGTTGCGGAAGATGTCGGTCCAGCCGTCCTGCACGAGATCCTCGTCTGCGTGGCCGCCGCTGGTGAGGACATTGAAGTTCTCCATGCGCCGCTGCTGCCATCCGGGCTCAAGGCTCGCGGCCCAGGCCGGATCCGTCTCGCCATTGTTGCGGACGTCGATGGAGGATGGCGTGCGCTGGAAGACGTAGAGCTGCTTGGCCCACTCGCCGAGATGCGGGATCGCCTGCACGGCGGTAGCGCCGGTGCCGATGATGCCGACGCGCTTGTCCTTGAGCCTCGTCATGTTCCCGGAATTGTCGCCGCCGGTATAGCCATAGTCCCAGCGGCTGGTGTGGAAGGTGTGGCCCTTGAAGTCGTTGATACCGGGAATGCCCGGCAGCTTCGGCCGGTTGAGCGGACCGGCGGCCATGGCGACATACTGCGCCCGGAATTTGTCGCAGCGGTTGGTGGAGACGATCCAGCGTTGCGCCGTCCCGTCCCAGCGCAGTTCGGTGATCGAAGTCTGGAACAGCGCGTCCTTGTAGAGATCGTAGTGCCGCGCGATGCGCTGCGAGTGCTCGAGGATTTCCGGGGCGAACGAGTATTTGTGCTTCGGCATGTAGCCGAGCTCTTCGAGCAGCGGCAGATAGCAGTAGCTTTCCACATCGCACATCGCGCCGGGATAGCGGTTCCAGTACCAGGTGCCGCCGACATCGCCGGCCTTGTCGACCAGCCTGATCCGCTTGAACCCAGCCTCGCGCAGCCGCGCGCTCATCAGGAGGCCGCCGAACCCTCCGCCGATAACGAGGAAGTCGACCTCGTCGTTGACCGGCGCGCGCGTGAAGCCCGGCTCGACATAGGGGTCGTCGACATAGCGCGAGAAATCGCCCTCGACCTGGACATACTGGCCGATGCCGTCGTCGCGCAGGCGCTTGTCGCGCTCGGCGAGATATTTGGCGTGGAGCGTCTCCGGATCGAAATCGATCCCGCCGATCACGTCTGTCAGTTCGGGTGTGAGGTTCATGGGCCGATTGTAGAAGCCTGTTGGGGCCGGGCAAGCCGGACGTCGCGTAAAGAGAGCCAATTTGCAGGGCAAACTAGCCGTTCCCAGCGGGGCGAAAATCCGTATGGTGCGGCCTCCGCGAGCCAGGTCGGGCCTGTAGCTCAATGGTTAGAGCCGGCCGCTCATAACGGTCTGGTTGCAGGTTCGAGTCCTGCCGGGCCCACCACGCTTTTTCGGGGAGTTGCGCGCGGGGCGGTGGTCGCCAGATGCGCAAGGCGCGCCGTGACATTTCTGTCAGCTGTAGGGCGCGGCTCCAGCCTGCCATTCCACGCCGCCAGTTCGTGGTGGGCGTGACACGAACCTGCCCTATTTGGACGGCGGATTCACACATGCGCGCCTTGCCTCCCCGAAAGGCGCACTCCTGAAAGGACTGCACTATGAAACGGCCTCTCAAACCATTCGCCCTCGCCCTGCTCGGCGCCTCTGCGCTTGCCGCGTGTTCGACCGCGCCAATGGCGTCGGCACAGACCCCTCCCCAGAACTGGAATTCCCCGCCCATGAGTTCGATCCAGCCCGAGACCACCATCACGCTTACCGGCAAGGGGTCGGTCGATCATGCGCCCGACATCGCGATGATCTCCGTCGGCGTGAATGTGGAGGCCGCGACCGCGTCGCTCGCGATGACCCAGCAGGCCGAGGCGATGAACGGCGTGTTCAATGCGGTGAAGGCTTCGGGCGTCGCCGAGCGCGACATGCAGACGAGCAACCTGTCGCTCAACCCGGTCTATGACTATCCGCCCAACCAGAAGCCGCGCCTGCGCGCGTACAACGCGTCGAACCAGATCACCATCAAGGTTCGCGACCTGAAGAATCTTGGGAAGACGCTGGATGCTGTTGTGAAGGCTGGCGGCAACACGATCAACGGCATCTCGTTCGACATCGACAAGCCGGAGCAGTTCCAGAACGACGCTCGCGTGGCCGCCATCCAGGACGCCGCGAAAAAGGCCGAGCTCTATGCCAAGGCCGTCGGCTACAAGGTGAAGCGGATCGTGACGGTATCGGAGACCGACTTCGGCCCGCGGCCGCCGGTACCGATGATGATGCGCATGCAGGTGAACCAGGCGGCCGAGGCGACGCCTGTTGCGGCCGGCGAGGTCTCGCTGGAGCAGACGGTGAGCGTGACGTTTGAGTTGTCGAAGTAGGGTTGGTTGTGCCTGTCCTGCGTGGTGGATGGCCTCCACCACGCAGGTGGGGACAGGCGGAGCGCCGGCCTCCGCGATCGGCTCGTGCGATCGCATCGATACCTGAACTGGCGTTTTGATTGCGGTATGCATCGGGCGTGACTCATTGTTCCCGCAAGTGACGTCTGCGGGGTGTTTTGCGCTGAAAAGCAGGATGAAATTTGGCTATCCGGGTTCGATGTGTTTGGCGCTTCGGAGCCGAGCGCCAGGAGATGCGGCGACGGTTTCTTGTTGTAGGGGTTTGTAGGCTTTCAATGCCTCGGCCAGATCGCGGACTTTGGCCTCGGCGATGCGCGCGAGGCGGCGCGCATAGCGCAGCACATAGGCCTCGCGAGAGTTGATGGCGCGGCGCAGGGCCTCGATGCGCAAGGCGTAGTTGCGGCAGGGGCGTTTCTCGGTGGGCTCCGATCTCTTGCGCGAGCTGCGTTTTCCCGGCGCCGGCGTGCTCATGCGGAAGCTGACTCTCCAGGTCGTGCAGTCATCGCTGTAGGAGCGGCGGAAGCGCGGCATGTCCTCGTTGGATTGAGGCAGGCGTGGAGGTTGCCGCTTGGCGCGAGGCTTTGGCGCGGGCAGTTCAAGCTCGCGGGCGTCAGCGCGGATGGCGCGGCGGACGAGGGTTTCGAGATCACGCAGCCCGTGGCCCAGCGCGCGGTGCTCCAGCGCGCGCATCCAGCCCCAGCGGATGAGCTGTTCCGGATGGCCGAAGCCGAGGACGAGTTCTCGCCAGAGCGTGACCGCCTGTTCCCAGAGGCTGGGGAGGGAGTTGCGTGTGGGTCGTGGCGTGGTCATCGGCGCGCTCGTTCAACTGTTCGAGCGCGATTATCGACTCAGGTTTTGGGCATGCTGGGGAGAATATTTTTTCCACCACCTGTTGGGCCCCACGGGAAGTGAATGGGGACAAGGAGTTGGCGGCGCGGATTTTCGAAAATGCTCGCGCATACTGGTGGGAATTAATGCACGGGGCCCCACGCCGACAGGCGCGGATCGAGCGACAGCTCCGCCGGAACAAGGCCCCACACCCCCACCTGTCGTTCCGCCAGGGGCGTGGATGCGTGGTCTCTTCCCCTGAAAGGGCGAGATCGGCGGGCGGCGCTGTCGATGTCGTCAGGCGATGCCGGTGACGACTTCGTTCTTGTCGTTGAGTTTGACCACCGCGGGCGCGTGTTGCCTTGCGGCGTCGGCGTCCATCTGGGCCCAGCTGGCGATGATCACGCGGTCGCCGACCTGGAAGTAGCGGGCGGCTGCGCCGTTGACGCCGATGGCTTTCGAGCCGCGCGGGGCTTCGATTGCGTAGGTGGTGATCCGCGCGCCGTTGGTGATGTTCCAGATGTCGATCTGCTCGTGCGGGAGGATGCCTGCCTGCTCGAGGAGATCCATGTCGATGGAGCACGAGCCTTCATAGTGAAGGTCGCACTGGGTGACGGCAGCCCGGTGGAGCTTGCCCTTCATCATGGTCAGGAACACGTGTCCTCCAAACGCCCCCCACCTTGCTCAAACAAGATGGTATTCGGGGCATCGCGCTATCCATTACAGTTGAGGGGGTTTCCCTGCCGTAAAAGGTTTGCGCCCTGCGCTGGCAAGGCTTGGGCCATAGCCCGAGCTATCCAGCTTGGTTAAGGTGAAAGGCGGCCTCTTTGCTGGGCCATTCCTTTTCAGGGGATGGCAGCCGGGATACGCCTGTCTTGCGCAACCGATACATACGGTCGCCGAAGGAGCCTTTTATATGGGCCATGACTTCCGAAACGTAAAGTCCGGGGAACATAACATCCGTGTGGCGGTGGAGGGCTCGGGGCCCCTCGTCCTGATGGTGCACGGGTTTCCGGAAAGCTGGTCGGCGTTCCGCCACCAGCTGGGGCCGATTGCGAAGGCCGGTTTCACGGCGGCGGCGATTGACGTGCGCGGATATGGCGGCTCATCCAAGCCGCATGCGGTGGAGGCCTATGACATGGCCTCGCTCGTCGCCGACAATCAGGCGGTGGCGGATGCGCTGGGCGGGGGCAAGGCGATACTGGTCGGTCGCGACTGGGGCGCGCCGATCGTGTGGAATTCGGCGCTCGCAGATCCCAAGCGGTTTACGGCGGTGGCCGGCATGTCGATCCCGCACACGGGCGGCGGGGCGGTTCCGATGATCGACTTCGTGCGGAAGATGTTCACGGACAACGGCCACTTTTTCTACATGGTCTATTTCCAGGACGAGGGCGTGGCGGAGAAGGAGCTGGAAGCCAACGTCCGCGATAGCATCCGGCGGATTTACTACACCTGGTCGGGCGACAAGCCGCCGGGAGGGTGGCCGGTGGGCAAGAAGCATGGCGAGCCGTTCCTGCTCGGCATGAATGATCCAGGCACGTTCGGCGCGTGGATGCCGGATTCGGAGGTCGATCACCTGGTGAAGGAGTTCGGGGGATCGGGCTTCCGTGGGCCGCTGAACCGCTATCGCAATTTCCATCGCGACTTCGAATGGGCCAAGCAATTTGCGGGCAGGAAGATCGAACAGCCTGCCCTGTTCATGGCGGGCGACAGGGACATCGGGATCACGATGTTCGGCCAGGGCGTGGAAGAGCGGATGCGGGCGGCGGTTCCCGGTCTGCGCGGCTTCCACATCATCCCGGGCGCGGGACACTGGAACCAGCAGGAACAGCCGGAGGCGACGAACAGGATCCTGATCGACTGGCTGAAGGGGCTTTAGGGCGAGAACGTAGGGTGCATGGAGCGGAGCGGAATGCACCTCGGCGGGTGGGCGTGGTTGGAAAGAGGTGCAATGCGCTTCGCTCCATGCACCCTACGGGTTTGGTATTCGGCGCTTCTCCGGTCACAAAAGTTGCAAAAACAGGTCTTTCCCCAGCCTTGCGCTGGGTCGCAGTTGACCTTCGCGTGCTCCTCACGGCAGATGGCTGCATAGTCGATCGATCCCCGCGGGAGAGAGTGGGTATCCTTGTTACTTTCAAGGACGGCCCACCGCCGAAGGCGCAACCGCCCCGGAAACGCTCAGGCAAAAGGGCCGCGGGAGTGACGACAACGCTGGAAAGAGTGGGAGCCCGTGAGGGTATTTCCACCGCCGACGGAGTAAGCGCTTCCTCAATGGGGGCGTGAATCTCTCAGGCACATCCGACAGCGGGGGCGCATCGCGAAGGCGATGGCGCTACCTGTTGAAGCCCTGGCTTGCTGGCCTCGGCGTGTCGGAGATCCACGATGGCGGAAGCCTCAACTGCACCCCTCAAGAAGACGCCGCTGCATGCGCTGCACGTGCGCCTGGGCGGCCGCATGGTGGAGTTCGGCGGCTACGACATGCCGGTGCAGTATCCCGAAGGGATCATGGCCGAGCACAACTGGACGCGGGCTCATGCCGGGCTGTTCGATGTCTCGCACATGGGGCCGTGCTTTCTTGAGCTGCCGACGATCGGCGGGGCGGATGCGCACCAGAGGATCGCGGAGATCTTCGAGCCGCTGGTCTGCGCCGATGTGCGCGGGCTGAAGCCGGGCGAGCAGAAGCTGACGCTGCTGCTGGATGAGAATGGCGGCATTCTCGACGACCTGATGGTGGCGCGCGCGCCGGACGCACAGGGCGACGGCGCGCTCTACATCGTGGTGAACGCCGGCACGAAGGAAGCGGACTTCGCGCGGATCGCTGCACAGGCAGGACAACGCGCGAAGCTGACGCGGATGGATTCCAACGCGCTGCTGGCGCTGCAGGGGCCTGAGGCCGGAGACATCATGGCGGAGATTGCGCCGGCCACGAAGGACATGACGTTCATGCAGTCCGGCCCGGTGATGATCGACGGGGTCAAGTGTGCGGTGACGCGTGGGGGCTATACCGGCGAGGACGGGTTCGAGATTCTCTATCCGGCGGCCAGAGCGGTGGCGTTTGCCGAGCGGCTGCTGGCCGATCCGCGCGTGAAGCCGATCGGGCTGGGCGCGCGGGATTCGCTGCGGCTCGAGGCGGGCATGTGCCTCTATGGGCACGATATCGATACGACGAAGTCGCCGATTTCGGCATCGCTTGCCTGGACGGTCTCGAAGGCGCGGCGGGAGCGGGCGGATTTTCCCGGCGCTCAGCGGATTCTCGGTGAGCTGAAGGACGGCGTCGCCTCGAAGCGGGTCGGCATTCGGCCTGCCGGGCGTCAGCCTGCGCGCGAGGGCACGGAAATCCAGAGCGTGGATGGCGCATCGATCGGCGTCGTTACGTCCGGCGGCTTCGGTCCGACGGTGAACGGTCCGGTGGCCATGGGATATGTCGCGACGAGCCATGCGAAGGCCGGCACGCCGCTGAAACTGATCGTGAGGGGCAAGGCGCTCGATGCCGAAGTCGCCGCCCTGCCCTTCGTTCCACATAAATACAAACGCTGAGAGGGATCCAGATGACGACCTACTACACCAACGAGCATGAATGGATCCGCGTCGAGGGCGATATCGGCACGGTGGGCATCACGGCGTTCGCGGCGGAGAAGCTGGGCGATGTGGTGTTCGTCGAGCTGCCGGATGCGGGCAAGGCGGTGAAGAAGGAAGGCGACATGGCGGTGGTCGAGAGCGTGAAGGCGGCTTCCGACGTCTATGCGCCGGTGACGGGGACGATCACCGAGGGCAACGCCGTGATCGTGGATGACCCGTCGAAGGTGAACGCGGATCCGGAGGGCGAAGGCTGGTTCGTGAAATTGAAGCTGGCGGACAAGGGCCAGCTCACCGGCCTGATGGACAAGGCGGCTTACGACGCGTTCTGCGCAACGCAATGATTTTCGGCAGATGAGATAGATGCACGCTGCGCCCCACTTCCGCATGGACGATGTGTCCGAAATGGCCGCCCTCATCGAGGCGCGGCGTTTCGGGACATTGGTCGTTGTGGGGCCGGATGGGCCGCAGGCGGCGCATATCCCGATGATCATTATTCGGGACGCCGCCGGGCAGCCGGTGGGGATCGAGGGGCATGTTGCGCGCAACAATCCGATTGGGACGCTGACAGCGGAACCCCAGCGGGCGCTGGCGATCTTTCATGGCGCAGATGCGTATGTCTCGCCTTCGCTCTACCTCGCCAAGCGCGAGCACGGGAAAGTCGTGCCGACCTGGAATTATGTCGCGATTGAAGTTCGCGGCGTGGTGCAGGCGTTCAGCGACGCGGCAGGCATGCGCATCATGGTGAGCCGCCTGACCGACACGATGGAGCAGCCGACGGCCGCCCCCTGGGCAGTGAGCGATGCGCCGGAGGACTACATTCAGAAGATGCTCAACGGCATCACCGGCCTGCGCATGACCATCGAGAGCATCGAGGGCTCGCGCAAGCTGAGCCAGAACCGCGCGGAGGGCGATCGCCTCTCCGTGCAGAACGCGTTTGCCCATTCACCCGATCACGCCGCGAGAGAGCTTGCGGCCGAAATGCAGAAGAAGGCGTAACATGCGCTACCTCCCCCTGACGGCGGACGACCGGTCCGCGATGCTGAAGACGATCGGCGCAAAGTCGGTCGATGATTTCTATGGCGATGTGCCTGCGTCAGCGCGGCTGAAGGCGCCGGTGGGCGGCCTGCCCAATCATCAGGGCGAGATGCAGGTCGAGCGGCACATGAGCGCGCTGTCACGCAAGAACCGCGCGGCGGGTGATGGGCGGTTCTTTGTCGGTTGCGGGGCCTACAAGCACCACATTCCAGCGAGCGTGGATCATATCATCCAGCGGTCTGAATTCCTGACGACGTACACGCCTTACCAGCCAGAGATCGCGCAGGGTACGCTGCAAACGATGTTCGAGTTCCAGACGCAGGTGGCGGCGCTGACCGGCATGGAGGTGGCCAACGCCTCGATGTATGACGGCTCCACCGCCTGCGCCGAGGCGGCGATGATGGCGTGCCGCGTGACCAAGCGTGGGACGGTCGTGCTCTCCGGCGGCCTGCATCCGCACTATGCCGACACGACGCGCACGGTGTGCGAGGCGGCTGGGTATAAAGTGATCCAGCTGAAGCCGGCGGTGGATGGCGAGCTGGAGCTGTCGAAGAATCTTTCGGACGAAGTGGCCTGCGTGATCGGGCAGACACCGAACGTGTTCGGGACACTGACGGATCTGTCGCCGGTGGCCGATGCGGCGCATGCAAAGGGCGCGCTGCTGGTGAGCGTGTTCACAGAGGTTGTGTCGCTGGGCCTGGTGAAGACGCCGGGCGAGATGGGGGCGGATATTGCGGTGGGCGAAGGCCAGTCGATCGGCGTGCCGTTGGGCTTTGGCGGGCCGTATGTCGGGCTGTTCACGGCCAAGTCGAAATACATCCGGCAAATGCCGGGGCGGCTGTGCGGCGAGACAGTCGATGCAGACGGCAAGCGCGGCTTCGTGCTGACGCTGTCGACGCGCGAACAGCATATCCGGCGCGACAAGGCGACGTCGAACATCTGCACGAACTCAGGGCTGTGCATGCTGGCCTTCACGGCGCACATGACGCTGCTGGGCGACAAGGGCCTGACGCAGCTGGCGCGGCTGAACCATGAGGCGGCGTGCGACCTGGCGGATGCGCTGTCGGCGGTGAAGGGGGTGAAGGTGTTGACGCCGCGCTATTTCAACGAGATCGCGTTCGAGACATCCAAGCCGGCCGATACCGTTCTGGCAGCGCTGGAGAAGCGCGACGTGATCGGCGGCGTGCGGGCCTCGCGCCTCTTCCCCGGCTCCGGACTGGACAATGTGATCGTGGCGGCGGCGACCGAGTGCGTCACGCAGGATGATATCGCCGACTATGCCAAGGCGCTTGCGGAGGTGCTGAAGTGAGCACGGTGATCGCCGAACGCGCGTTGGAATTCTACGGAAATGACGGCGTCGAAGCGGGAGCTATTCGCGTTTACGCCCCTGAATTCGACGGCAGGTTTCCGACGTGGCGTTGTCGCATCGAGATAGCATGGCCCGGCTACGCACACGGACGAGTCTGGTTCGGCGATGACACCTGGGATGTCGTGTTCGCCGGAAGCGCCGCAGCGCTCTCCGTGATGGCCAAGACGCCCGATTTCATCGCGGGGCGCATCGGCGTCTTCGGTGAACGTCTCACCTCGGTTGAAAAACTCTACAAGGCATTCGGCGTAGCGCCGGTCGAAGGTTCCCTACAATGACCATGAATTCCACAGGACGCCCCACCGCTATCTCCGCCGTCGATGGCGACTTCCCTTCGCAGACCGTCTCGGGCTCCAAAGGGCTGCTGCAGGCCGAGGGGCTGATCTTCGAGGTCGGCTCGGTCTCGAAGACCGGCGTTGATCTGCCTGCGCCCAAGGGCGGCAAGGATCGCATGGGCGGCGTGACGCGTAGCTCGGGCACGGGGCTGCCGGGGCTCTCGGAGCCGGAGGCGATGCGCCACTATGTGCGGCTGAGCCAGAAGAATTATGCGATCGATCTCGGGCTGTTCCCGCTCGGCTCGTGCACCATGAAGCATAATCCGCGGTTGAACGAGAAGATGGCCCGGTTGAAGGGCTTTGCCGACGTGCACCCGATGCAGCCGCAATCGACCGTGCAAGGCGCGCTGGAGGTGATC
The DNA here is from genome assembly GCA_035995285.1 of Hyphomonadaceae bacterium. Taxonomy (GTDB): domain Bacteria; phylum Pseudomonadota; class Alphaproteobacteria; order Caulobacterales; family Hyphomonadaceae; genus UBA7672. The sequence goes on from DASYKO010000284.1 coordinate 15,025, forward strand.
GAGGAGCTGGCGGACTGGCTGATGAAGCTGACCAACATGCCGGCGGTGGCGATGAGCCCGAAGGCGGGCGCGCATGGCGAGCTGTGCGGCATGCTGGCGATCCGCGCCGCCCTGCATGCGCGGGGCGAGCCCAACCGCAAGCGCGTGCTGGTGCCGGTATCGGCGCACGGGACCAACCCGGCGACGGCCGCTCAGTGCGGGTTCATCATCGACGAGATCAATGCGGCGCCGGATGGGCGCGTGGATCTGGAGGACCTGAAGGCGAAGCTGAAGGATTCATCCGACATTGCCGGCATCATGCTGACCAACCCGAACACGTGCGGGCTGTTCGAGCGGGATATCGTGAAGATCGCCGAGCTGATCCATGCGGCGGGCGGGTATTTCTACTGCGACGGGGCGAACTTCAACGCCATCGTGGGGCGTGTGCGTCCCGGGGATCTTGGCATCGATGCGATGCACATCAACCTGCACAAGACGTTTTCTACGCCGCACGGCGGCGGTGGGCCGGGGTCGGGGCCGACTGTGCTGTCGGACAAGCTGGCGAAATATGCGCCGGTGCCGTTCATTGTGAAGACGAGCGAGGGGCTGCGGTTCGTGGAGCACCACGACGAGGCGCCGGATTCGTTCGGACGCATGTGCGCCTTCCACGGCCAGATGGGCATGTTCACGCGGGCGCTGACCTACATTCTCAGCCATGGCGCCGATGGCCTGCGGCAGGTGGCGGAGGATGCGGTGTTGAACGCCAACTACATTCTCGCGCGACTGAAGGGC
>DASYKO010000285.1:0-8567 GCA_035995285.1 Hyphomonadaceae bacterium
AGCACGAACATCAAGTAGCCCTCATGGTGAGCAGCGAGCAAAGCTCGCGTCCGTCGAACCACGAGGGCGGGCTTCGCGCCGCCAGAGGCAGCCTACTTCTCGTTCTGCCGCTTGATGAACGCCGCGACCGTCTTGATCAGGTCCGTCGTCGCCTCGCTCGGTCTGTGCCCGAAGGCATGTGGCTGGCCGGGATAGAACACATAGTCGAGCTTGCCGCCGCGCGCCTGCCAGGCGTGGAGCAGGTCAAACGTCATGTCCTGCGGGATGTTCGAGTCATTGCCCGGCTGTACGACCAGGATCGGCGGCAGCGTCTTGGCCTCGCCCGCCGTGACGATGCGGGGGATGGAAGCGTCCCACATGTTGGTCTCGTCCTTGAAGTAGGACTCACTGCCGCGCTTCAGCGATTCAATGCCTGCGCGCTGGGCGTAGCGATAGCGGGCGGCGGGGTCGCTCACCGGCCACATCGCGACGACATAGTTGACGTTAGCCGTCACCTCGTCATGCACCGCGAAATTCGCGCCGGTCTTCGAGAGAGGGGAATTGGAGATCGGCGTCCCCTTGTGCTGCGGCGCCTCGGGGCGAAGGGATTCCAGAAGAGCAAGGTGCGCGCCCGAGGATGAGCCGATCAGGCCGATCTTGAGCGGGTTAGCGTTCAGCATCTTGGAGTTCATCCGCGCAAACCGCACCGCAGCGGCGACATCTGCGCTCGACACCGGATGCTGAAATTGCGGCGCCTGCCGGAAGTCGACGGAGATCACCACCAGCCCGGACTTGGCGAGCTCGATGCAGTAAAGCCTGTCGCCCTCATGGCTGCCCGAACTCCACGCCCCGCCATGGATATCGACGAGCATGGGGAGCGGCGCCGAACTGCTTTTCGGTCGGTAGATCGTCGCCGCGAGATCTAGGCTGCCGGGCTTGGCCCAGATCGTCTCTGTCTCCTCAACCGCCGGATCGGCCGCGATGCGCGTGGGCGTGGCGGCTGCCGGCGTTGCGGGCGTCTGCTGGGCGAGCGCCGGCGCAGCGCAGGCTACGATGAGGGCGAGCGATACGATGAGCGATTTCATGTGTCTCCCCGATACCCGCTGCTCTTCTCCGGCAGCGCCGAAAGAACGATGCCATGGGCGGGAGCAGGCGGCTAGCCGCGCGTCTCCCCGCCACCATGGGCCGCCAGCCTTACAGCGTAAGCGCCGGCCGCAGCCGCGCTGGCGCGTCCAGCCACGACAGCTGCGTATCTCACTCCTTCGTTATCCGGCCTCAAACCCTGCAACGCGCCGCTTGACGGCTTGTACACTAGTGTGGTGTATCACATACCTATAACAGCTAAGTCCTCCCCGGACTCACCAAACGAAAGAGATCTGCAATGTCTCGCATCGTCAAAACCCTGGCTATCCTCGTGTCTGCGCTTGCCCTGGCCCCTGTCGTCGCCGTCTTCGGCGCGATGACCGCGACCGCCCAGCAACCCGTCCAGAAGCAGCTGATCGTCGAATACGGCGACCTCGACCTGTCGAAAGAGGCAGGCGTCCGCACCCTGATGAGCCGCCTGGAAAACGCATCGGAGAAGGTCTGCGGCCACCGCCCCATGACCCACGCCTACGCCCAGTTCCCCGGCTACACGGCCTGCCGCGAGGCCGCGGTCGCGGATGCGATGCGCCGCATCGGCGTTGGCGTGACGCTCGCCTCTTCACACTGATCCGGGCACGGATGCAGTTTTCCGCGGCGGCGCTCCCATACGTCGATCGCACAACCTGGCGGACGCCTCGCGCGTCCGCCTCTTCTTTGGAGGATTCCAGTCAGGGATATGTAGCGCCCTGCGTTGCGCCGTGGCGCGTGCGGGCGTCGTAATCCTTGTCGGCCTGCCGGCCCTCCTTGAGGAGGGATTGTCCAAGCTCGCGGGCCGCGGCGGACATCTCCATGCAGGTCGGCATCGGGCCCAGCGCGCGCATGCCTGCATCGATCTCACGGGCGGTGGCGACGCTGAGCGTGCTGTGGCCGCGCTCATGCACCATGAGCTTTTCGATGTAGGCATCGAACCTCTGGCGGAGGGCAGCCGGCGCGGAGGGAGCAAGCTCCGGGATGACGATCTCGATGTCGAGCCTGACCACTATGTCCGAGAGCATGCAGCCGCCGGCCGTGGGAACGGTCCTGAAATTCCAGTGCGTCTCCCAGTGGTTGACGGAATCATATCCGCTTCCGCCGCCCGCCGCCTTGCGCCTGGCGTTGATGTCGGTGCGCACCGCTTTGGCAGTTTTGCCCGAGACGGGATAGGTCGTGATCGTCTCCTTGATGACGGGATCGGCATGCGCCGCACGGAGCGGCAGCGGCGCGGCGGCCATGGCCAGAACCGCGAGCATCATTCTGACTGAAGCGGCAAACAGCGCCCGCATGATCCCGTTCCCTCCGCCTCAGGAGGTTAGTGAACGGGGAGAGCGCATTCAACGCCGCAATTGCAGGGGCGCTGCCGGAAAAGGTCCCAGGCGGGCGCCACGGAAATCCTACGACCCGCGGACGGCCGTTGAGCCATCCGCAGTCAAGTGTGTCGCAGTGAAGTGGGGGAGGAATTCGCTCGCGCCGAGATGGTCAAGCACGGTGGCGCGCAGGGGAGGAACGGAAGCTGCGAGGACGGCCAGAACGAGGCCCAGGGCCAGTTTTCTTGTTTTTATCGCCCGGAGCATCCTGTCCTCCCTCGCAGCTTCGAGGGTAAGAGGGGCGCGGCCGCTGGTTTGGATGCGCAGGGCGCAGATTATTTTTCGTAAACCTTCGCCAGGATGCCTTCGAGGGCAGCGGTCACACGCTTCCAGTCCGCTTCCGTCTTCAGCGGCATCCCCGAAAAATTACCCATCGATGCGCTACGCAGCACCAGATAGTTGAGCGCCGCCAGCACGATGGCGTTTATCGCAGGCGCATCTGCGCCCGGCGGCGGGGTTTCCTCGCCCCGCACCTTCATCATGACGCCGAACATCGCCTTCGACCGCGCCGCCTCGATCCGCGCTAGCGCCGGCGACGGCCCGGCCAACTCCCACGCCAGCAGCTTTTGCAACACGGCATCGCCGCGCAGCTTGTCGGCATAGGCGGTGAACGCAGCCAGCATGCGCTGGCCATAATTGCCCTTTGCCGCCGGAGAAAGCTCGCCGATCCACACGCCGGTTTCCGCGCCGAGAGCCTCGAGCAACCCATCGAGCCCGCCGAAATACCGGTAGATCAGCTTCTTGTCGGCCCCGGCCTCGGCCGCGATGGCGTTGATCCCAAGTGCGGCGGCGCCGTCCCGCGCCATCACCCGAGCTGCAGCCTCTATGATGCGCTTTTCGGTCGCCTCCCGGTCACGGGAAGAGGCTTCGGGCGCGGGTTTCTTAGGTTTGGCCATTTTCGCTTCCGGACCGGGGTTTTCTCGATTCCCCAGGAGGATACCAAAACAAGTCACCGGGCGGAGACATTTTTGTTGACTTGCCGGGCTGGTCCCGTATGTCTGTCACCAGACGGTGACATACGGAGATGGACATGACTGCTGCGAATGGGAAGACCTCTGGTTTGGCCATAGGCGAGAAGAAGGTCTGGCTCGGCGCCGGCCTGGCGCTGGGCGCGGTAGCCCTGGTGTCCAACGCGCCCTATTCGGCGCTGATCGCGCTGTTCGACTATGACGACGTGCTGCGGCGCACGCCGGGCGACGTGCTCACCAAATTCCACGATGCAGGCGCGCCGCTGGTGTGGGCATGGTGGGCGTTCGCGATGTGCGCCGTCGGCTTCGCCGTAGCGGCGGCCTCGCTGGGCGAAGCGCTGAAGGGAAAGCTGTCGCGCGCCTTCACGATGTTCGGCGTAGTCTCCGGCGTGCTCCAGGCGGTGGCCCTGTTCCGCTGGACATTCGTCATCCCGCCAATGGCCTCGGCCTATGTCGCGGCAGGCGAGGGATCGGCAGAGCGGGCGGCGATCGAGACCAGCTACACCATGCTCAACGCCTTCGCCGGCGTCGGCATCGGCGAACATCTCGGCCAGATCCTCCTGATGGTGTGGACGCTCGGCGTAGGTCTCGCCGTTATGCGCCTGGGCGGCGCGATGCGCTGGATCGGCGCCGCGGGGCTGGCGACGCTGCCGTTCTGGATCGTGGGGCAGACGGAATTGCTCGCAACCGCGATGCCCGAGATGCCCGTGATCGAGACGATCCCCTACGCCTACATGGCCTGGGAAGCTTGGCTGCTGGTACTGGGCGTCGCGATGGTGGTTCGAGTGATGCGCGGCGAGCGCGGTGTAGCGGGGAAGGTCAGCTACGCCACTTGAGCGTTCTGGGTTCTATCGGATTGTTGAAGGGGCGGCCTTCGGAACGGGAGGCCGCCCATTCCTTCTTGAGCGTGAGGTACCATTTCGCCTGCACGTCGATGTCGTCGATCCACATGCCGGGGCCTTTGTGGAAGCGCATGCCTTCGTTCTGGATGTCGACCATGTGGCCGTCCTGGCCGAGGAATTTGCGGGCGGCGGGGATGAGGATGGGCAGGGCAAGATCAAGGAACGGCGCATTGTTCCAGAAGGTGATTTGGGTGATGCGGGTCTTCTTGAGCTCGACCGGCGTGAGACAGGTGAGGGTGAAGATGCGCGCCTTCTTCGCCTCGATCGCCTCCCAGCGGAAACCGGGGATCTGGAAGACGATCTCGGTCGTAACTTCCGATCCCATCAGCATCTTGTAGGCGAGCGAGTTGCTGCTCGGCTGGTGCCGCGCCAGCGCCCAGCCGCGCGTTGCGGGCACGAACGGCTTCTCCTTCAGCTTCAGACCGACGGAAGGCGGGCGCCACCACCATTGATCGTGCACGAAGGGCACGTGCGCGGGATCCATCAGGCCGACGACGGCGTCGTCCATGTGGGCGTTGAACGTCTGGTGGACAATGAATTTCGGTTGCTGGGCGCCGAGGCCAAAGTCCGGCGCGGGCAGGGCAGGCTCATCCTCCCGCGGATTGTCGGCGGCGTAGATGAAGATCATCCCATTGGTCTCGTGCACCGGATAGCGCCGCACGCGCACCTTGTCGGTCGCAAAGTCCTCCGGCTTCTCCAGGCTCGGCATGTGGGCGCACTGGCCGGCCGTATTGAAGCGCCAGCCATGATAGGGGCACTGGATCGTCGGTTGCCCATCCGTGTCGACCTGCCGCCCCTCTGATAGCGGCACCAGGCGATGCGGGCAGATGTCGCGCAGCGCGAACGCCTCGCCCTTCACGGTGCGCGCCAGCATCACCGGCTGGCCGAGGATGATGCGCCGGAACTGCTCGCCCGGCTTCAGCGAGGACGACGCGCACGCGAAATACCAGCTGTCGGTCAGCCAGCCCTCGGCGGACACGCCGGCAGATTTGGGAAGGGTTCCGTCAGCCATTCGAAGTCCTTGATCGGACGGGACTATCTAATGTTTGCTAGCGTCCGTCGAGATGAGGCGAATTGGCATGGCGCAAGCGAGGAAGAAAGCGGCAAAGGCCGCAAAACCGAAGCTCAAGGCGGCGCAGGTGATCCGGGGCCAGTGCCTGTGCGGCGCCGTAGAGATCGAGACCGATGTGCCCGTGTTCTGGGCCTGGCACGATCATTCGGCCCGCAGCCGGATCGCGCACGGGGCGGCCTATGCGACCTATGCGGGGACGTACCGGTCGAAGGTTCGGATCAACCGCGGTGAAGATGTGATCCGGCAGTTCACGGAGGAGGGGACGGGCGATGTCCGCTCATTCTGCGGCGCGTGCGGCACGCCGGTGAGCTATGAGCGCAAGCGCTCGCCCAAATGGGTGAACCTGCCCCGCGCCCTGTTCAGCGGGCGGACAGGACGGGAGGCGAAGTATCACGTGGCGTACGAACAGCTGCAGGACTGGGCCTATCTCGGCGCGCCTGTGAGCCCGGTGAAGAACTATCCGGGCCTGATGATGGAGCGGGTGCGGAAGAAGGCAAAGGCTGAGGATAGCCTGTTCGATGCGGAGATGTTCAAGCCGCCGGAGAAGTAGGAACGGCGGGGAGCCCGGAACCTCGCGGTTCGACGGGCGGCCCTTCGGGCCTGCTCACCATGAGGTTCCTCCGCATCGTCGATGCCTGATAGCCCTCATGGTGAGCAGCCGCCGCAGGCGGCGTCCGTCGAACCATGTGGGCGTGCTCGCCGGCCATTCTATGACACATGGGTCAGCTCTGAGTGGCTCTTGAGAACCTTGTCGCCATCGTCCTGTTCGATGAGGTAGGCGGGATTCCTGCGGTCGGCTTCGCGGGTGATGGTTGCGCCTTTGATCGTGCGCTCGATGCGATGCGTGAACGATTTGCGGATCACGCCCTCGGCGGTGTGCGCTCCCCATTTCCACTTCACACGCGAACCGGCCTTGAATGCGTGGCGAGTCACGCGGCGCTTTGCGACCATCTTCTTTGCTGATTGGTTTTGGGGTGACGGGCTTGTCATGAAGCAACAACGGAGATCAGCCTCGCGCTGTTCCACCGCGCTTGCTCGAAAGCGTTGCATTCCGGGAACGCAATGGCCTTGCCCGATGCGAGGGCGTGGAACTCGCATCAGCGCTGCGAGTTTCCATGAAAGATTTGCAAGGCTTCGGCGCGAGGCACGCTCGCGCGATTGCCGAAAGGGCTGATGAGTCAGCCTGTTCCCTCGCGAGCCTCGCATGAGGCAGCGCGATCATGACTCATGTTTCATCGTGGAACCCGGAACCGTGGCGCCGAGGCATCGTTTTGCCAGCGTCGGGACAGGACGACGTTGCGGAAGCACCGCCCTCCTTGGGTCCGCCACAGACCACCACAGTAATAACCGTTGTAGAGGAACACCCACATGATGAAGACACTCGTTATCACCGCCACCGCCATGGTGCTCGCCGCTCCGGCTTTCGCCCAGACGCCGTCCGCACCCCCGGCATCCCCGCCGGCCGACACCGCCAAGCCGGTCGACGTGTTTGCGAAAGCTGACGGTAACAAGGATGGCGCGCTGACGATCGCCGAAGTGAAACTCGCCGATCCGGCGGTCACGCAGGCTGACTTCGACAAGGCTGACTCGGACAAGTCCAAGTCGCTCTCGAAAACCGAGTTCGACAAGTGGGCCATGGCCAAGCCGGCCGACAAGGCTTCGGCGCCGGGCCAGTAAGGCGTAGCTTTACAGACCGGGCCGACAGGGCTGGGAAACGGGAAGGGCGCGGGAGTGATCCCGCGCCCTTCCTGCATTCTGATTTGCGCGTTGAGCCTAGTGGACCATGAACTTGATGGTGCGGGTCTCTTTCACCGGATCCGTAGCGGCGGCTGTGTCGCGCCGCTCGAACTTCACTTCGGCGTTGCCGGAGGCCTTAGGCGTCACCTTCACGACGTGATGCGAGGAGCCGTCGGGCATCTTCTCGTCGGTGGCCGCGCCGACTTCGACGAGCGCAGTGTCCGAAGCCGTGGCCGTCCAGTTGCCCTGCGGCAGGTGAACGCTTTCGACCTTCGCGGGATAGGTGTGGAACATGTAGCCGTCGGGCGTCTCGGCGGTGTTGGCGTCATCCTTCGAGTCGGACGTCTTCATGGAGTCGTCCATCGCCATGCCGGCATGGGCGTCTGCCGCCGGGGCCGCGGGTGCGGCGGCTGCAGGTTCGGCAGGCTTGGGCTCACTAGGGCTGCAGGCGGCGAAAGCGAGCGCCGAGGCGGCGAGAATGATGAGACGCATGAATTCCTCCCGGGTGTATCGAACGTGTATGGGGGTTGAGATAGCGCGCGTTCAGGCCGGGCGGTAGTGGTGAAACGCAAGCCGGCTCCAGCCCTTCTTGGTTTTGGACTCCACAGCCCAGAGCATTTCGCCATTTTCCCCGGGCCAGAACACCTGCCGCGCCGTCCCGTGCTCCATCTGCGCCTCAAAGCAGAGCGCCTGAGGATGGATGTCCGTGCCGTCGGAGAGTGCGCCCACGCTCTTCTTGCCATCGGACGTGTAGGACCAGAAGGCCAGCTTCCCGTCCTTGTCCGGCCCGAACATGCACACCTCGCGATAGGGCTTCTGCGGCTGCTCGCCCTTCTTCGCCTTGGCGCCTGCCTTGGCCGGAGTACGCGGCCTGAAGATCCATTCTGCCTCGAGGCGGACATAGGCATCGCCGAACTCGCGATAATCCCGCACGCAGGCCATGGGCCCCATCGGCGTCTCCGCTTCCGCGCGCCAGCAGCCGATGATGGGCGCCAGCGGCCCCATCTTCCCGCGCCCCTTCTTCCATGGCTGAACCATGCGCCCTCCCATGCCCCCGAAGTACTGGCCAACGGCTGGAGCAAAGGCCCGGATCAGGGCAAGGTCAACGGTGACGTAAGGGAGAATTCTCGCCATGAGCGATGAAGCGCATCATCCGAAGTTCGAAAAGCTGATCGCGTTTCTCTCGCGCGTGCCTGCAATCGCGCGCAACGACACGCCCAGCCGCGGCTTCGGCTCGGGCGAAGACAAGGACGGCGCCTGGTGGGTGAAGTTCACGATCGACATCGAGCATGATCTCGCCTGGCATACGGTCCAGGAGCTAGGCTGCGTCCTCAATTATCTCTCGCTCACGGAGCGGTTGCCGACCGTATTCAAGCCGGTCTCGCCCGCGCCCTACATGAATGGGGGGCCGGAGGAATTCCTG
>DASYKO010000286.1:0-4009 GCA_035995285.1 Hyphomonadaceae bacterium
GCTCCACCTGGCCAAGCTCGTCGAAACGCAGCTCGACGAGGACAAGGCAGAGGACATCCTCAACATTCCCCTCGCCGGAAAATCGCCGATGGCGGATGCGATGATCGTCGCCTCCGGCCGTTCGGCCCGCCACGTCTCCGCGCTGGCCGACCACGTCGCGCGCAAGCTCAAGGAAGCAGGCGTCGAGAAAGTCCGCATCGAGGGCATGCCCAACGCCGACTGGGTCCTTATCGACGCCGGCGACATCATCGTCCACATCTTCCGGCCCGAAGTGCGCGAGTTCTACAATCTCGAGCGCATCTGGGCGGGCGACACCCCCTCCACGCACGCCGCCGGCGCTGCGCGCTAATCTCCAGCTTTCCTATGCGCATCCGCATCCTGTGCGTCGGACGTCTCAAGGACGGGCCGGAACGGCAGCTCGTGGATGACTATCTCCAGCGCGCCCAGAAGAGCGGCAAGTCTCTCGGCTATCGCGCTGTCGAGGAAATTGAGATTCCATCTTCTTCCAAGGATGACGAAGGAACCCGGCTCCTCGCCAGGCACACCGGCGTCTTGGTTCGCCTCGACGAACGCGGAGAAGCCTGGACCTCGCAGGACCTGTCGAAGCGCCTCGCCCGCTGGCGCGACAGCGGCGAAGAGGCAGCCAGCTTCGTCATAGGCGGCGCCGACGGGACATCCCCGGCCGTGGCCAAGGCCGCCCGCCACACCATCAGCCTCGGCGTCCAGACCTGGCCTCACCGCCTCGTCCGCGTGATGCTTGCCGAACAGATCTACCGGGCTCTTTCGATAGAAGCCGGATCACCTTACCACCGCGAATAGCGCAATTGCGGCCGAGGCTCCCGGCATGGACAGCCCAATCAGAACTGAAGTGAATTTCGTGGCGGGGATCGACGGGATCTGCCCCGCGCCGCCCGCCGTCCGCAAGGCAGGGCTCGATCACCGCTTCGCCGTGATCCAGGAGACCTATCGCCCCGATTCCACCGACATGTACTTCGACGCGGCGCTGTGGCTCTGCCTGTTCGATTTTGCCTGCAGCTATGCCCCCGGCGCCGACATCCGCATCGGCAAGGCCGCGCTTCCGCCCGAGATATTCCTGCGCAACTGGCGCGCCTCGGACGATCCGGATCCCGAGCCCATCGAGGTGCGCCTGCAAGGTGAGCTCGTCCTGTTCGTCGCTCCCGAATTCTGGGCCAACATCGGCGGCCCGGCGCCGTACGCGGATTCCTACACCTACGCAGTCTTCTCACGAGAGGACCTGTCAGGCCGCCTGATGGCGCATTTACGCGATGGTGACACGGATCGCCGCTGGATGCTGGCGAGCGAAGCAATGCCCGCCACCCAGCAGAAGAAGAGGTAGCCCCAAGGATGATGCGCGCCCTCGCCATCGTCCTGTGCCTCATGGCGTCGCCTGCCGTAGCGCAGCAATCGGCCAAGCGCGACACCTATACCCAGGACGATCTCAAGCGTGTCGAGGCGGCGCGCGACAACGCGCTCAAGCGCCTGCGCGTTCTAGAGAAGGCGGCTGGCGCCGCCGCCCGCGAAGCCTCCGACATTGATGCCGACCTTCTCGAAGCCGCAGCCGACTCCACCCGCCGCGAAGAGGCGGCCACCAGCGCCGAGACGCGGCTTGTCTCCCTGTCCCAGGATCTCGACCTCGCGCGCCAGCGTCTCACCAGCGACCGCAAGGCGCTCGATGACCTGCTCGCGGCTCTCATGACCTTCGGGTCGCGCCGCCCGCCGGCTCTTGCCGCCAGCCCTGCGGATACCGGCGCCGCCGTGCGCGCGGCTATCCTCATGTCGGACGCCGCGCCCGCCCTCAACGCCCGCGCCGCCCAGCTCAAGGCGCGCATCGCCGACCTCAACCGCCTCACTGCCGAGACACGCACCGAGCAGGACAAGCTCACCCATGAGGAGACCGCTCTCGCCGCCCGCCGCGACGAGATCACCGCACTCGCCGCCGAGAAGCGCCTCTCCTTCGCCAGCCTCGCCACCGAGACCGCCGCCGCCCGCGCCGAGTCCACCCGCCTCGGCGCCGAGGCGGAGACCCTGCGCGACCTGCTCGACGGTCTCGCGCGCGCCGCTCCCGCCACTCCCGGCCTCAAGCCCCGCATGCCTACCGCCGACACGCGCACCCCTACCAAGCCCGCCACCAAGCCCTCCACCAAGCCCACCAGCCCTACCGCGCCATCCACCGCACCGGGCGTCGCGTCGGCCAAGCCGGTCTCGCCAGCCGCGGGAGTTAAGGTTCGCGGCTTCGGCCAAGCCATGCCGGAGGGGAAGGCGGAGGGGCTGACGCTCTCCACCCGCGCGGGGGCCCAGGTGATCGCCCCGCTGGACGCTAGGGTGCAATATGCAGGTGTTTTCAGGACTTACGGCCTGATGGTGATCCTTGATGTCGGCGGAGACGTGCTTGTGATCGTCTCCGGCCTTGACGCCCTTTACCCCCAGGCCGGACAGTGGGTGCTGGCTGGCGAACCCATAGGGCGCATGGCTGACCGACCCCTGAGTGATAGACAGGTGAGTGATAGACAGGCGGCCGACCGGAAAACGCCATCTCCTGAGCTTTATCTGGAGGTAAGGCGAAAGGGAGAGCCGATCGATCCGGAGAAATGGCTGGCCCGCGGCGCCTGATATGCAACCCTCAAAAGCAGTTGGGGGACGCTAAATCGGGCGGATTTCGCAAGGCGCGGCGACAAGGCCGGTTGAATTCGCTGTAATGCCGGGCAGAGTGGGTCACGGCGGGACTTTTGATGAGGAGCAGCGCAGCATGCGCAAGTGGTTGATGGGCCCGGTCATGGTTGCGGGCCTTGTCGGCGCGGGAGTCGGCGTCGGCTTCTCTGCGCTCTCCGCCTTCGCGGTCACCAACACGGCGGCTGAAAAGCGCGCCGAGACTTTCCGCCAGCTCGATCTCTTCGCGGAGATCCTCGCCAAGGCGCAGTCCAACTACGTCACCGAATTCGATGACACCAAGGCGATCGAAGCGGCCATCGACGGCATGCTGGCCTCGCTCGATCCGCACTCCTCCTATCTCGACCCCGACGACTTCAAGGACATGCAGGCCCAGACGGCCGGCGAATACGGCGGCCTCGGCATCGAGGTCACGGCCCAGGACGGCTTCGTGAAAGTCGTCTCCCCGATGGATGGGACGCCTGCCTTCAAGGCCGGCATCAAGTCGGGCGACTTCCTCACCGCGATCGACGGCAAGTCGATCGTCGGCCTGCCGCTCAACGACGCCGTCAAGCAGATGCGCGGTGCGGTCGGCTCGGCCATCTCGGTCACCGTGGTGCGCGAGAATGTAGAACCGTTCGACGTCTCCATCAACCGCGAGATCATCCGGCCGGAAGTCGTGAAGGCCAAGGCCGTCGGCGACGTCGGCTATGTGCGCATCACCACCTTCAACGAGCAGACCGTGAAGGCGCTCGACAAGGGCCTCGAAGACGCCCGCAAGGCCTCGAAGGGTCCGATGAAAGGCCTCGTGCTCGACTTGCGCGACAACCCGGGCGGCCTGCTTGATGCTTCGATCGAGGTTGCCTCGCGCTTCCTCAATGGCGGCGAAGTCGTCTCCACCCGCGGCCGCCGCGAGACCGATGTCGAGCGCTACAACGCCCGCAAGGGCAATCGCCTGCCGGCCAACATTCCGGTCGTGGTGCTGGTCAATGGCGGCTCGGCTTCGGCTGCCGAGATCGTCGCCGGCGCGCTGCAGGACCGCGGCCGCGCCAAGGTTCTGGGCGTCACCTCGTTCGGCAAGGGCTCGGTGCAGACCGTGATCCCGCTGGGCCCGAACAAGGGCGCCATGCGCCTCACCACCTCGCGCTACTACACGCCCTCGGGCAAATCGATCCAGGGCGCCGGCATCGAGCCGGACGTCGAAGTCGCGCAGATCCGCCTCTCGGATAAAGACATCACCGAGATCAAGAACCGCATGGCCCGCTACACGGAAGCCTCGCTCCCCAACGCGCTGGTCAACGACCAGGGCGCCGAGCGCAAGCCGCCGCACATCCCGGCCAAC
>DASYKO010000287.1:0-2928 GCA_035995285.1 Hyphomonadaceae bacterium
TGTCCGCGGCAAGGACTTCGGTCCACCCACTACCCGGTCTTCAGACCCGTAGTCATCGCAACCCTTCTTCCGGCCTGCGAAGCGGACATCAGGCGGCTTTCGGAAGGAAGGTCTCCCATGTCTTCTATGAAGCATGCCCGCATCACGCGTGAACTCACACCCCGCACAACCATGGACGCGCTGCGCAAGCAGGCAAAGCGCTGGCTCAAGGATATCGAAGCCGGCGACCCCCTCGCCGTTGAGCGTTTCCGCGATGCCTACCCCGGCGATGCGCCTCCGAAGCTGCGCGAGGTGCAACACGCCCTAGCCCAGGAATTCGGCTTTGCCAGCTGGGCCCTCCTGAAGCAGGAGATCGAAGATCGGGCACGCAGCCATGCGCAGCGGGTCGAACTGTTCCTCGAGAAAGGTGTCCATCGCTACGGCACGGACCCGCGCACCGGCAAATGGGGCGGATATGAGCGCGACGGCGCTGCCCGCGGCACACTGGCGGCGCGGCTGCTGGCAAAGCACCCGGAGATCGCGCGTGAGAATATCCATACGGCCGTTCTCGCGCACGACATTGAAGCGGTACGTGAGTTCTTGACGAAGGATGCATCGCTCGCCAACGACATTCATCCGTTCGATGGATGGAGACCGCTGGCGAGGCTTAGCTATGCGCGCCTTCCCCTTCCCGCAGTCGAAGTGAACGCCCTGCCGATCGCCACAATGCTGCTGGATGCGGGCGCGAGCGCGCAGTCGGCAGGCGCGGAGGACATGAAGGGCTTCACCAACCTGACCGGCGCCATCGGTGGCGGAGAGGCCGGGCAATCGCCGCATCCGCAGGCGGAAGCACTGGTGAGGCTGCTCATCTCACGCGGCGCCGATCCGCTGGATGGACAGGCGATGTACGACACCTCGCTCAGCGAGGACGACACGTTCTGGCTGGACCTGATGTGGACCGAATGCGAGAAGCGCGGCGACGACATGGCCGCCCGCTGGCATACGGCAATTCCAGACGTGATCGGGCCGCCGCTGGAATACCTGCTCGGCAACGCCGTGCCCAACCATCCCAGGCGGGTCGCATGGCTGCTTGAGCACGGGGCAGATGCGAACGCGAACAACTTCTATTCGAAGACACCGGTCATCAGGCACGCGGCAGTGGCCGGTCAGCAGGTCATAGTCGATCTGCTGGCGCGCCACGGCGCACGGGCGCCGCAGCTAAGCGAACCCGAGCGCTTTCTTGCGGCTGCCGCGCAGGGAGACATCGAGAGCCTGAAGAGCATGGCGCAGGCGCATCCGGCTCTCCTGAAGATGAACGGGGCGATGTCCGCGGCCATCAACGGCCATCGGCTGGACGTCGTAGAGGCGTTGCTCGATCTCGGCATGTCGCCGGATGTGGGGGACGAAAAGGATTTCCGGGCGCTGCACCTGACCACGCATGCCGGCGCGATCGAGATCACGAAGCTACTCATTGCCCGGGGCGCGCAGATCGATGCGATGGAGCGGCGCTACAACTCCACCGCGCTGGGCCATGCGACCTACCAGGCCCGTCCCGACATGGTCGCCCTCCTCGCACCGCTCAGCCGCGATATCGCGAGCCTGTGCTGGTCGGGATCGGCGGATCGCCTGCGCGAGCTTCTGGTCGAGGATCCGTCGCTGGCAAACAAGCCGGGGCGGTGGGGTGAGCCGCCGCTGTTCTGCCTTCCGGACCAGGACGAGACGGCTGTGGAGGTCGTCGAAATTCTGCTCGCCCATGGCGCGGACAGGACGGCGCGGAACAAGGATGGTCTCACGCCAGAGGAAGCCGCGCTCAAGCTCGGGTTCGAGGATACGGCGGCGATTCTGGCGCCCTAGCGACAGGGTTTGATTTCCCGGCGCGGCGTGGTCTAACGCGCCGTGCTGGAGGCGCGACATGGACCCGACCGTTATCGACATTGTTCTGATCATCCACTTCGCCGGCCTGATGCTGGGCGCAGGCGGCGGGCTGGGCTCGACCATCGTGATGGCGCAGGCGCGCGCCATGCCTCCCGAACAGGCGGGGCCGCTGCGCTCGGTCGGGCCGGCGCTGTCGCGGATGGCGGCGCTGGGGCTGGTGCTGATGCTCCTGTCGGGGCCGGCGCTGGTGTCGATGAAGTATGACGGCTTCGCCAACATGCCCATGCTGTTCTGGGTCAAGCTGGTCTTCGTCGGCACGCTGACGCTGGCGGCGATCCTGATCGAGGTCACCTACGCTCGGGTGAAGAAGGGCGACATGAAAGCGGCGGGCCTTCTTCCGAAGCTGGGTCCGATGGCCGGGATCTCCTCGCTGCTGGCCGTTGTCTTCGCAGCGCTGGCCTTCCACTAGGCGCTTCGCGTGGCCAACGTCCTCCTGATCATCCATGTCTTCGGCCTGATGCTGGGCGCGGCAGGCGGCTTCGGCAGCGTGGTGGCGCTTGGCTATGCGCGGCCATCGCAGAAGCAGAAGGGCGGCCCGATCAAGGGCATCGGCCGCGTCTTCACCGGCATGTCCTTTTTCGGCCTGATCATCCTGTGGGGCACAGGCATCGCGCTGATCATGGGCGCGACCGAGCCCTACACGCTCAACGCGATGTTCTGGATGAAGATGGTCTTCGCCGCTGTCCTCACCGCCACGGTGATCGGCATGGAACTGATCTACGCCCGCCGAGATGCGCAGTCCGCGCGCCTGATGCCTGCGCTCACGCCGCTGGCGGCGCTGACGCTGGTGCTGGTTGCTGTGTTCTCCGTGCTGGCGTTCAGGGGAGTTAGCTAATGAGCGACATTACCCGTCATTTCGCACCGGGCTCGACACGGTGACGTGACCCCCGTTTTTCATCCAGCGATAGCGAGAGTCCTTTGCTGATTTGGGTCTTCATTGACGTCGTCGGCAAGAGGCCGGGGCGCGGAGCCCTGGCGTAGCGCAGCGACCCGGCCGGCGCCGAGCGCATCTGC
>DASYKO010000288.1:0-5129 GCA_035995285.1 Hyphomonadaceae bacterium
CCCGACGACGCCCAGCGCATCGTGAAGCAGGCGGAAGAGAGCAATGTCCTGAAATAACACGGCCGCCGTAGGGTGCATGGAGGCCGAAGGCCGTGAATGCACCTCTTTCGTGGGCGTGGCGCGATGGTGCATTTCGCTCCGCTACATGCACCCTACGTCCAACATCCTCGTGATTGGCTCGGGGCCCCAACCCCGCTAACCTCCCCGCCAACAGGAGTGAGGACCAACCTCAACGCTCGGGAGAACACGCCATGATTTCCGCCATCGCCGGATCGCTCGTATCCATCGCCTTCATGCAACAGGCCGCCCTCGTCCATCCGGAGGCGGTGTCGAAGAACCCGCCCAAGGTGGAGAAGACGGCGACCATCCCAACCGCGCCGCCCAAGCCGGAGCACCCCGTCGTCGGCAATGATCCGCGCACCGGCAAGCCCGTCGCCAAGCAGGGCCTTGGGCCGACGGACTATGCCTATGAGATGCCCGAAGGTGTGACGACGAAGGAAGTCGTCTACTATTCCGAGGGCGTCGCCTGCTACGGCAAGGTCTTCTATCCCAAGGGTTTCGACGCAACGAAGAAAACGCCCGCCGTCGTGCTCGGACAGGGCTGGGCCGGCACGCATGTGTCGATCGAGAAATACGCGGCGGCCTTCGCCAAGCACGGGCTCGTCGCCATGGCGATCGACTATCGCGGCTGGGGCAATTCCGAAGGTACGGCCCGCGTGATCTCTCCGGTCAATCTCGGCGGCGGCATGGAGAAGGACGAGAAGCGGCACGAGATCGTCAAGAACGCCACAGTCTGGATCAAGCGCACCAAGCTCGATGCGCGCGACCAGCAGGATGACTACCGCAACGCCATATCCTTCATCCAGGGCGAGCCCGGCGTGAACCCGGACCTGATCGGCGTGTGGGGCTCAAGCTATGCTGGCGGCAACTCGCTCGCCGTGGCCGGACAGGACGCGCGCGTGAAGGCGATCGCCGTGCAGATCCCCGGCATCGGCGGCGATCCCACCGGCACGAAGCCGCAAAACTATTCCGGACCGATCTTGGCTGACGCCATCAAGCGCGCCCGCACCGGACAGGGCGCCGAGATGTGGACCGGCTATTCCCGCTCGCTGCTGATCGACTCGGAGATGCTCGAAGCCAATCGCGAGAACAACACGCTGCAGTGGGCCAAAAACATCGGCGCCCGCCCCTTCATGGTGGTGGTCGCGCAGTATGACGAGCTGATCAACAACAACGCCGCCGGCAAGGCCGCGATCGACATGGCGACGGGGCCGAAGGAATACATCGTCGTCCCCGACATCACCCACTTCGAGATGTATTCCGGCAAGCCGTTCGAAATCTCGAGCGAAGCTGCGGCCCGGTGGTTCACGACTTATCTGAAGTAGTCCATTCTCCGGCGCGGAGCGTAAGAGCTTCGCGCCGGATATTGCCGGACCGGAGTATGCCCATGATCAAACGCCGGAACTTCCTGCTCGGCACCGCCGCTTTCGGCGGCCTTGTCGCGTGCTCTCCTGCCGCCACGACGGCGTCTGCCGACGAGGGCAAGTTCGAGGTCACCCACACCGACGCCGAGTGGAGGAAGATCCTCGGCGGCGATGCCTACCAGGTCATGCGCCACGAAAACACCGAGCCGCCGGGCTCCTCCCCGCTCGACGCCGAAGAACGCAAAGGGAGGTATGACTGCGCCGGCTGCGCGCAGCCGCTTTTCGACAGCGCGACCAAATTCCATTCCGGCACGGGCTGGCCCAGCTTCTGGAAGCCGCTCGACAACGCTGTCGCCACCAAGGTCGACGACAGCCTCGGCGAGGTGCGCACCGAGTGCCATTGCCGCCGCTGCGGCGGCCATCTCGGCCACGTCTTCGACGACGGCCCGCAACCCACCGGCCTGCGCTACTGCATGAACGGCCTGTCGCTGAAGTTCGTGGCGGCGTGAACCCTTCACGAGTCATTCTCGGGCAAGCGAAGCGCGACCCGAGAATCTCTGGGCCACAATCACAAGCCTCGGCATTCCCATCGCCGCCCAGAGATTCTCGGTTCAAGGCCGAGAATGACTCGTGGGTGTAAAACGAACGGCGGACCGATCGCTCGGTCCGCCGCTTTGTTATCGAGGCGGGGTTGGCTTGCGGGCTTTGTCCCGCCTCTGGGCTCTTGTTGAGCGCTTACGCGCCCGGCCCTTTTGGCCCCAAAAGGAGGGGGCGGTCCGGGGAGGACCATCCACAAAACACACGATCATCATCGCTCGCGCAAGCCATTTTTGTTCTTGTCTTGTTCACTTTATGTTTCTAGGCTCGGAGCCTGTGAATGAGGGCTCACTCCATGCCGCCTCAGGACAAGTGGAAAACCCGCTCGCTCGGCGCCGACTGGTCCGAGCAGCAGGACTTGGCGCGCGGCCGCGGCGCGCTCTCCAACGCCAGCGGGCGGTTCGAGAAGCAGTATGCCGAACCTTTCGATGATGGCTGGAGCGATGAGGCCGACGAGGATTTCAAGCCGCATACGATCCAGACGGAAACCATCCGTGAGAGCCCGAAGACGATCATCACCTACAACACCTCGCCCGACATTTCCTTCGACCGGACGATCAACCCCTACAAGGGCTGCGAGCATGGCTGCATCTACTGCTTCGCGCGGCCCAACCACGCCTATCGCGGCCTCTCTCCCGGGCTGGACTTCGAAACCAAGATCTTCGTGAAGCCTTCGGCCGCAGCGCTTCTCGAAAAGGAACTGTCGAAGAAATCCTACAAGCCCGGCCGCATCATGCTGGCGGGCGACACCGATATCTACCAGCCGCTGGAGAAGGAGCTGCGCATCACGCGCTCCATCCTCGAAGTGCTGGCGCGGCATGATCATCCGGCGGCGCTGATCACCAAGAGCGCGCTGATCACGCGGGACCTCGACATCCTCGCGCCGATGGCGGCGAAGGGCCTCGTCTCTGTCGCCATCTCCTTCACCACGCTCGACCGCAAGCTTGCCCGCACGATGGAGCCGCGTTGCGCTGCCCCCCACCGCCGCGTCGAGACCATGCGCCAGCTTGCCGAAGCCGGCATCCCTGTCACCGTGATGACGGCGCCGATCATCCCCGCCCTCAATGAGCCGGAGATGGAAACGCTCCTTGAAACCGCAGCAGCAGCAGGCGCCACGCGCGCCGGCTACGTCCTTCTTCGCCTGCCGCTCGAGATCGCCGGCCTCTTCACCGAATGGCTCGAGGCGCACTATCCGGACCGGGCGAAGAAGGTGATGTCCCTCCTCCGCTCCACGCACCGCGGCAATGATTATCGCTCGGAATGGAAAGTCCGGCAGAGCGGCGATGGTCCCTATGCCCGCCTCATCTCCGCCCGCTTCAACAACGCCATCAAACGCCTGGGCCTCAACAAGGACAGGAGCCCCCTCCGCACCGACCTGTTCCGTCCGCCGACGCTCAAGGATCCCGGCTCGCAGATGGGCCTGTTCGACGAGTGAGACGACTGCGGGTCAGCCTGCCCGGCGCGTCATGGAGACAAGGCATCATTTCATATTAGCACGGAACAAAACCATCAGGGACCCATTAGACCGCTTGCGCCGCACGATTTTTCATCAGGCGCCTCAATCCTTGAGATACCTCGCAAAGGAGCGGCCCTTGAATTCGATCATCTATATTGTCGGCCTCGTCGTTGTCGTGCTTGCCGTCCTGTCCTTCATCGGCATCCATTAGGAACCGGCATCATGGAAGCAGCACGCTCCAATGTAGACTGGGCGGCGATCATCGCCGGCGCAGTTCTCGCAACCGCCATCGGCCTCGTCCTTTCAACATTCGGCATCGGCCTGGGTCTCAGCGTCAACTCGCCCTACGAGGGTGAAGGCGTCTCGCCCGCCCTGTTCGCCTTCGGCGCCGGGCTGTGGCTCCTCGCCATCCAGGTGATCTCGTTCTGGGTAGGCGGCTATACCGCTGCCCGCCTGCGCCCGCACCGCGAGAACACCGAGCATGAAACAGACGTGCGCGACGGCCTGCATGGCCTGCTCGTCTGGGGCGCCGGCGTTATCGCCGCCGCCATCATCTCCTTCGCCACGATCGGCGGCGGCGCTGCCGCGGCCGCCAACGCCAATGGCAGCCTCGTCGCCAGCATCGCCCAGGCAACCGGCGCGGAAGTCGACCAGGCCGCAGCCCGCGAGCCGCGCGACAATCCCTCCGCCCGCGACGAGACCACGGTCGAACAGCGTGCTGAACTGGCGCGCAAGCTGACGGTGCTCTCCGCTTTCGTCACGGCGGCCTCTCTCCTTGTCGGCGCAGTTGCGGCCTTCTTTGCAGCCGGCGCCGGCGGCCATCACCGCGACCGCAACCTGCACGTGAAGTTCTTCACGCTGCGCCGCGCCACGGTCCAGCCGGTCCCTCCGACTGTTTGAAGGAGGCCGTCTGACTCAGGCCTCACTTCCCATAACGAAACTGCCCGGCTCACCCGCCGGGCAGATTTGTTTTTGAGCTCTCACACCGCGATCCGCGCCCAGCGCCGCGCGCCCCTTCAACCACAAGCAAAACGAGGCCCGGGCGCGACTCGGGTTTCTTGGTAAATTCCCGCTTAACCATTGACTCAACTCGTTATTTACCCGGGTCAGCGACTCTCACCGCTCAGGCCCGGCTCATCGGGCCATGTGTGAGAGTTGACCATGGCGATCAAAACGATCGAGCCCGCTCAGAAGAGCACGAAGGCCAAATCGGCCCCGCTGCGCTCCGGCGCCGCTCCAAAGATCTCCGGCGACAAGCCCGCGCTGCCGCTCGACCAGATCATCGTCGGCGATTGCATCGCGACGATGAATGCGCTGCCGCCGGCCTCGATCGATCTTGTGTTCGCCGACCCGCCCTACAATCTCCAGCTCGGCGGAGACCTGACGCGTCCCGACAACTCCCACGTCGACGCCGTCAACAATGACTGGGACAAGTTCGATTCATTCGCCGCCTACGACAAGTTCACGCGCGACTGGCTGAAGGCCGCGCGCCGCGTGCTCAAGCCCGATGGCGCCATCTGGGTCATCGGCAGCTACCACAACATCTTCCGCGTCGGCGCGGCGATCCAGGATCTCGGCTTCTGGATCCTCAACGACGTGGTGTGGAACAAGTCCAACCCGATGCCCAACTTCAAGGGCACGCGCCTCGCCAA
>DASYKO010000289.1:0-2793 GCA_035995285.1 Hyphomonadaceae bacterium
TCGAACTTGCAGCCTCGCGTCCAACCGCTCCGCCGCAATGGGCGGCGGTGCAACCAAGGGGATTACAGATGAAATACGAAGGGTCGGACGTTAACCGCATGATGGCCAACGGCCTGATGGGCAGCAACGACAAGGTCAAGCCTGAGACGACGCCGGCCTCGACGTACTCGCCGCGCCCGATCAACTCGTCGGAATCCAAGCCGTCGCTGATCAAGAATGACAACGCTGACCGCGGCCCGTCCGTGATCTCGCATTCGGTGCAGCTGACCGGCTCGATCGAGACGCCGGATGAGCTCCACATCTACGGCACGATCAAGGGTAATGTCCGGGCCTCCGCGCTCGTGATCTTCAAGGGCGGCATCGTCAACGGCGAAGTCATCGCCGACGTCGTCACCGTTCATGGCACGGTCGAAGGCTCGATCCAGGGCAAGAAAGTGCACCTCGTCTCCACGGCGACCGTGCGCGGCGACGTGTTCCACGACGTCATCGGCATCGACCCCGGCGCGAATTTCGAAGGCGCCTCGAAGCGCATTCCGGCTGCTGCGGTCGTCGCAAACGACTCGGCTTCGGAAGCTGCCTGAATTTCAACTGACTGAAATTGCGAAAGGGCGCTGGAAACAGCGCCCTTTTTGCTTTTGGAGACTCGTAGGGTGGATTGAGCGCAGCGAAATCCACCCTACTCCCCCTAAGACGGCACGAGACTGTTGGAGAAATGCAGCGCGGTGAAGGGAAAGTCGCTTGTTCCCCAGGTCTTGAGCGCGCGGAAAAGCTTTTCGTAATAGCCGCGCCCGTAGGCGGATGGCGTGACCCACCAGCTGACATCGACATCGTACCTGGTCATTTCCTCAGTGAGCGGCGTGCGCTTTCCCATCGGGTAGAAGTAGCAGCAGCCGAGGTACTCGCCCTTGTCGGTATGGACGGCGTAGCTGAATGAATACCCGTCGCGGAATTCGCATTCATGCCAGACGAGATCGACGAAGTTGCCTGTCTCCGTGACGGGCTCTGTCGGCCAGCCTCCGCCGCGGGTGCGCGGGATCAGGTCGAGGCTGGCGTTGATGCCGGCGACATCCTCGCCGAGGTGTTCGCGGCCGAGTGCGGTGGCGACGATGTCCTCGAAGCGGAGCGTGTCGGGCGCAACGAACCCCGGAGGCAGGACGATGCGCTTGATCAGGTTCGCGTAGTCCACCGTGTTCCTTGCCGCCGCAATCAGCCCGACTGGATCGAGTAGTTCGGCGCCTCGCGGGTCATCTTCACGTCATGGACGTGGCTCTCGCGCAGGCCCGCGCCGGTGATCTGGATGAACTTGGCTTTCGCGTGCAGGTCATCGATCGTCTTGGCGCCGACATAGCCCATCGCCGCTCTGAGGCCTCCGGCCATCTGGTGGAGGATGGGGCCGACGGGGCCCTTGAAGGGGACCTGGCCTTCGATGCCTTCGGGGACGAGCTTTTGCTGCGAGACGTCTTTCTGGAAGTAGCGGTCAGCGGAGCCGCGGCCCATGGCGCCGAGGGAGCCCATGCCGCGATAGTCTTTGTAGGCGCGGCCTTCGTAGAGGAAGACCTCGCCGGGGGCTTCTTCGGTGCCGGCCAGCATCGAGCCCATCATGGCGGATGACGCGCCGGCGGCGAGCGCCTTGGCGAAGTCGCCCGAGAACTTGATGCCGCCGTCAGCGATGATCGGCGTGTTGGTGGAGGAGGCCGCCCTGGCGCAGTCGGCGATGGCGGTAAGCTGCGGCACGCCGACGCCGGCGACGATGCGCGTCGTGCAGATCGAGCCGGGGCCGATGCCGACCTTCACGCAATCCGCGCCGGAATCGATCAGGGCTTTTGCGCCGTCGCTGGTGGCGACGTTGCCGGCGATGATCTGGACGCGATTGGAGAGCTTTTTCACACGCTCGACCGCCATCAGCACCATCTTGGAATGGCCGTGCGCGGTGTCGATCACCAGCACATCGACGCCGGCGTCGATCAGCGCCTGAGAGCGCTCGAAGCCTGCATCGCCCACAGTTGAGGCCGCGCCGACGCGCAGGCGGCCCTGGTCGTCCTTGCAGGCGTTGGGATTGGCCTGGCTTTTTTCCATGTCCTTGACGGTGAGCAGGCCGACACAGCGGCCCTTGTCGTCCACCACGATCAGCCGTTCGATGCGGTGCCTGTGCAGGAGCTTGCGAGCTTCGGACTGGTCTGCGCCTTCGCGCACGGTGACGACGTTTTTGGTCATCAGGTCGCCGACGAGCTGGTTGTCGTCGTCGGCAAAGCGTGTGTCGCGGTTGGTGATGATGCCGAGGAGCTTGCGCGGGACATTGTCCGGCCCCTGCTCCACCACCGGGATGCCGGAGACCTTCAGGCGCTCCTTCAGGACCTTCAGCTGGCGCAGCGTGTAGTCCGGCGTGACGGTGACCGGGTTCACGACCATGCCGCTTTCGAAGCGCTTCACAGCGCGGACCTGCGCGGCCTGTTCCTCGATCGAGAGGTTGCGGTGGATGACGCCGATGCCGCCGAACTGGGCCATGGCGATGGCGAGCGAGGTTTCCGTCACCGTATCCATGGCTGCGGAGACGATCGGGGCGTTGAGGGTGATCTCGTGGGTAAGCCGCGTGCGGATGTCGACGTCGCCAGGGACGACTTCGGACGGGCCTGGCTCAAGCAGCACGTCGTCGAACGTGATGGCCTGGCGGATCTGAAATGAGGGGTGCTGTTCCATAGACCCGTCTAGCGATTCTGCACGGGCTTGGGAAGTGGTTCCGGAAACAGCTGCGCCGCAGCCGGTATCACCCGGCTGCGGCGCGATTTTTTCGGG
>DASYKO010000290.1:0-52984 GCA_035995285.1 Hyphomonadaceae bacterium
AGCGGATTACGACAGCGATCCCATCGAAATCGGCTTCAACGCCAAATACCTCCTCGATGTCGCCCAGCAGATCGAGGCGGATGAAACCCTGATCGAGTTCAACGACGCAGCCTCGCCCGCCCGCGTCCTCGATTCCAAGGATAAAGGCGCGCAATACGTGCTGATGCCGCTGCGGGTGTGAGCGACGGAGCAGCCAGCAGCGGGGAACCATCGGACACCATCCACCGCCCCCGCGTGTGCCTCACCCGCCTCGCCCTCGAGAATTTCCGTAACTACTCGTCCGTGGCCCTGAAGCTCGATGGCCGCCATGTCTGCCTTTACGGCGCCAACGGCTCGGGCAAGACCAACCTGATCGAAGCCGTCTCCATGCTTTCCCCCGGCCGCGGCTTGCGCAGCGCCGACCTCACCGACATCGTCCGCGCCATTCCCGGCGAGCCACCCTCACGCTCCTGGGCGCTCTCCGCCGACCTCCGCGACAATGAAGTCGACCGCAAGCTCCACCTCTCCCTCGAGATCGACGACCAGGGCCGCTCCAAACGCTCCGCTAAACTCGACGGCGCCCCGGCGACCCAGGCCGAACTCGGCGAACTCGTCCGCGTCATCTGGCTCACCCCCTCGATGGACCGCGTCTTCGCCGGCCCCGCAGGCGACCGCCGCAAATTCTATGACCGCCAGGTCATGGCCCACTTCCCCTCGCATGGGCCCGCCAGCGCCGCCTACGAGAAGGCCATGCGCCAGCGCAACGTCCTCCTCGAACAGGGCCGGCCAGATCCCGCCTGGCTCGACGCTCTCGAACAGCGCATGGCCGAGGCAGGCGCCGTGATGGCCACGCACCGCGCCGACGCCCTGAAGCGCATCGAGGCCGCCATCCAGTCTCGCGCCGACTCGATGTTCCCGAAGGCCGTCGTCGAGCTCGACGGGCGCTTCGAGCAGCGCGCGCTGCAAGGCGCCGACATCGCCGAAATCGAGCAGGATCTGGCCTCCGCCCTCAAGCTTTCGCGCACCCGCGACCAGATCGCCGGCCGCACTCTGGAGGGCGTCCACCGCACCGATTTGAAGGTCCACCACGCCACGAAAGGAGTGCCCGCCGACCAGTGCTCGACGGGCGAGCAGAAAGCCTTGTTAACAGGCATTATTTTTGCCAACGCCCAAGCGCTTTTTGAGCGTGATTTTGCCCCCTCTCCCCTGCTATTATTGGACGAGGCGGCGGCCCATCTAGATTCGGATCGAAGGGCCGCTCTCTACGACGAACTGTCCGCGCTCGGCGGGCAGGCCTGGCTCACAGGAACGGACCGCTCCCTGTTCGATGCGTTCGGCGACCGCGCCCAGCGTTTCGAGGTCTCGGAGGGTGTTGTCCGCGAAGACTAAGCGGCATCGAGAAGCGAGCCGCGACAAGGAAGTTTTGATGACCGACCAAGTTGAAGGCAAAGTCGAAGGCGAGCCGAAAGAGCCGAAGAAAAACGGCGGCTACGACGCCGAACAGATCAAGGTGCTGCGCGGGCTCGACGCCGTGCGCAAGCGGCCGGGGATGTATATTGGGGATACTGATGATGGGTCGGGGCTCCATCATATGATCTATGAGGTGGTGGACAACGGGATTGATGAGGCGTTGGCGGGGCATGCGGATTATGTGCGGTTGACGCTGCATGCGGATGGGTCGGCTGAGGTTGAGGATAATGGGCGGGGCATTCCGGTTGATATTCATGCCGAGGAAGGAGTGTCCGCCGCCGAGGTCGTGATGACCCAGCTGCACGCCGGCGGCAAGTTCGCCAATACCGAGGAGGAGGGATCCTACAAGGTCTCCGGCGGCCTGCACGGCGTGGGCGTGTCCGTGGTGAACGCGCTATCCGAAACGCTCGACCTCAAGATCTACCGCAATGGCAAGGCGCACACGATGCGCTTCCGCATGGGCGACGCCGAGGCGCCGCTGAAGATCACCGGTGAAGCCCCGAAGAAAGCCGACGGCACATTCGCCACCGGCACCATCATCCGCTTCCTGCCCAGCCCCGCCACCTTCACGATGACCGAGTTCAACCGCGCCACGCTCGAACACCGCCTGCGCGAACTCGCCTTCCTCAACTCCGGCGTAAAGATCGTCTTCCAGGACCTGCGCGGCGCCGAGCCGTGGGAAATCACGATGCAGTACACCGGCGGCGTCGAGGAATTCGTCAAGCACATCGACAAGCAGCGCGCCGCCGCCATCCCCAAGCCGATCTACACCACCTCGAAGAAAGACGGCGTCGTCGTCGAAGCCGCGATGCAGTGGAACGACGGCTACTATGAAAACGTCCTCTGCTTCACCAACAACATCCCGCAGCGCGACGGCGGGACGCACCTCGCCGGCTTCCGCGGCGCCCTCACGCGCGTGATCAACAAATACGCCAACGAGACCGGCCTCGCGAAGAAAGAGAAAGTCGACATCTCCGGCGACGACGCCCGCGAAGGCCTCACCTGTGTGCTCTCGGTGAAGGTCCCCGATCCGAAATTCTCGTCCCAGACCAAGGACAAGCTCGTCTCCTCCGAAGTGCGCCCCATCGTCGAGACGCTGATCTTCGATGCGCTGTCCCAGTGGTTCGAGGAGAACCCCACCCCCGCCAAACTCGTCATGCAGAAGATCGTCGAGGCGGCGGCCGCCCGCGAGGCGGCCCGCAAGGCGCGCGAACTCACCCGCCGCAAATCCGCGCTCGACATCACCTCGCTCCCCGGCAAGCTCGCCGACTGCCAGGAAAAGGACCCGGCCAAATCCGAACTCTTCCTGGTCGAAGGTGACTCGGCCGGCGGCTCGGCCAAGCAGGGCCGCAACCGCGAGAACCAGGCCGTCCTCCCCCTGCGCGGAAAAATTCTCAACGTCGAGCGCGCGCGCTTCGACAAGATGCTGGGCTCCGAACAGGTCGGCACGCTGATCATGGCGCTGGGCGCGGGCATCGGCCGCGACGAGTTCAACATCGAGAAGATGCGCTATCACCGCATCATCATCATGACCGACGCCGACGTCGACGGCGCCCACATCCGCACGCTGCTGCTGACGTTCTTCTATCGCCAGATGCCCGAGGTGATCGAGAAGGGCTATCTCTATATCGCTCAGCCCCCGCTCTATAAGGCCGAGCGCGGCAAGTCCGAACGCTACCTGAAAGACGACGCCGATCTCGACGAATACCTGATCGACGAAGGCGTGAAGGGCCAGGTGCTCATCCTCGAGAACGGCACGCAGATCGCGGGCCAGGATCTCGCCGCGCGCGTGCGCGAGGCGGCAGCCTTCAAGGGCACGCTCTCGCGCCTGGCCCTGCGCGCGCCGGGCCCGATCGCCGAGCATGCGGCGCTGGCAGGCGTGCTCAAGCCGGGCGCCGCCCAGGGCGATGGCCAGAGCGCGGCGCAGGATGCGGCCAAGCGGCTCAACATGATCGCCGAAGAGGGCGAGGATACCTGGACGGGATCGTTCGATAACGAGACTGCCCTGTTCCAGCGCATCGTCCGCGGCGTCGAGGAAAAGGCCGCGCTCGACCGCACGCTGCTCGCCTCGCCCGACGCAAGGCGCCTTGCCGACCGTGCAGATGCGTTCGGTGGAATCTTTGCCGGCCGCTGTGTGCTGAGAAGCGAGAAGGGCGGCGACCGCCAGGTGTTCGGCCCCGTGTCGCTGATTGATGCGGTGCGCGAAGTCGGCGCCAAGGGCATCAAGATCCAGCGCTACAAGGGCCTTGGGGAAATGAATCCGGATCAGCTGTGGGAGACGACTTTGGATCCCAACGCGCGCATCTTGCTGCAGGTGAGGGTGGAGCACGCCGACACGGCGGACGAGATGTTCTCGAAGCTGATGGGGGATATCGTCGAGCCGCGGCGGGAGTTCATCCAGGACAACGCGCTGGATGCGCAGGTGGATGCTTAGGGGATTGCCGTTTGGCCAGGTCGAATAGCTTTTGAACTATTTTCCAGCTATGGTGTCGGTATGCAGTCGTCCAAGAAGCAAGCGAGCAAAGGTCCCAAGATTCTTGGCGCTCGGGCCCTTGCAGCGATCAATGCGGTTGAAGGATTGAAGCTCGGAGCCGCAAGCACAAAGCGTCTGCAAAAGCTGCAGAACGATTCCACGCTGACGCCTGAGCAGCGGCGAGCGGAAGTTCTTAAGGCCTATGCCGGGCTGTCTCGCCGCAATGACCGGTGATCCGTACGAAGCCTTCGACGATCCCTACTGTTACGAAAACACAGATGTTTTGAAGAACAGGGCGGGCCTGCGCGACCAGGCCCTTCTCGATGACTTCGAACTTGAGATGATGAACCTGCGCGCTCTGGAGCCGCTTCCAGAGGGTGTGTACGATCCAGCGCACTATTGCGCCGCACACCACCATCACTTCCAGGATGTGTACGACTGGGCAGGGCAGTATCGAACTGTCCGCACATTCAAGGGCGGAAATCCGTTCTGTTTTCCTGAATACATTGAAAACGAAATGGCGAGGCTCTTTGGGCGGCTTGGCGATGCGTCCTTCCTGCCGGGTTCCGCGCGCAATGATTTCATCGATGCGGTGACGTCGTTCCTGGCCGACCTCAACGTGATCCATTGCTTCCGGGAGGGGAACGGACGCACACAGCTCACTTTCGTTCATATGCTGGCCCTGCGGGCAGGTCATTCGCTTGTGCTTGAGCGGATCGAGCGTGCGACATTCATACCAGCAATGATCGAGAGTTTTGACGGGGAGCTGGCGAACCTCCGCAGGGAAATCGCCAACCTGGTGAAAGCGTAGGCGCGCGTTTGTAAGCTCGGCTCGTTCTATGACGGCGGGATAGCAGGCACGCGCGGCGTTGGCTTGCTCGTTTCAACGTTCTGGAAATCGGGCATGACCAGGCCGCGTTCGCGAGGCGCCTGAATGGGCCAGGCATCCATGACCAGCGCGAACATGCTGGTGAGCACGGTGAGCCACGCGGTCATCTTGAGGTCGCGGTCGGGATGGCGCGTGAGCACAAAGAACGGATTGTGCGAGAATTCGAACTTCAGATAGTAGCTGCCGACGACGTTAGGGCGGCTCTTGCGCAATCTTGCGAATGTGGTCGTCCGCGAAAGCCATTTGGCCTTGGCTTTCTGTTGAGCAGCCACGCGCTCCTTGATGAAATCCGTCTTACCTTCGGCAACTTCGGTTTTCACGTCCGAGTGCATGGACACGGTGATGGCGTCGTCATCCTCGCGCCAGCGCTCCAGAATCTTGTGCAGCCTGGCGTATTCGAGCGCATCGTCTGGAGACTTCGGCACGGTGTCGGACGGCTCCTCGATTTCGAGCGGGAAGCAGACAAACTCGCGCGGCACGGAAGGAACCTCCTGCCCGAAGATGATATCCTGTATTCGCGGAATGTTGACGGGCGAGATGCTGAGCCGCGAATTTTTGATGGTCTTAACGACGCGGCGGCGACGTTTCCCCTTCGTGTCCGTGTAGGCATAGATAATCTTGCAGTCCGCGGAGACGCCGTCCATCGACATCGGAACAAGGCTGTGCGGTACGCGCACCGTCTGATCGTCGTGGCGGCCCGATACGTGAGGCCGGATCGCGACAGGTCCAAGTTCTGCGCCGTTTTTCTCTCCGCCATAAACCGCGGCGATGATGCGGATCGTGATGTAGACCAGAAGCATCAGACCGAGGGCGCGCGCCCACGTGTTTTCGAGAAGTTGTCCGAGAAAGGCGACGAAGCCCGGCCAGTCGTGCGGAAGCGAGTCAAGAAAGTCCGATCCTATTTTTGCGAAATCCACCCGATTCCCCCTTATGTGTTTTGGGCACATTATTCCTGCGGCGGAATGAGTCCACTGGTTCGGTTCGCTTCGCGAACCGGCCCCCTCCGTTTCGGCGCTTGGCGCCGATCCACCTCCCCCAGTTGCTTCGCAACAGCGGGAGGCAACACAGCGCGCAACATTGGGATGTTGCCTCCCCCACGCACGTGGGGGAGGTGGATCGCCGCGTCTTCGCGGCGAGACGGAGGGGGTCGTGCGGCGCGCGCCGTTCGGGGTCGCGCAACCCCATAATGGTGGTGGATTCCAAAAAACTCGCCACCGGTTGGCTAACGGGAATCAAGGCTCTGGCGCGCTTTAAAAGTATCTTTCTGTGTGACGCAAAAGTGCGCGGCTATAATCCGCGATGGAGAGGCTTGATGGACAAGTCCTCATCCCGACGGCTGGCAATGTGCGGCCGGAAGGAGAGGCAAGCGATCGCAGGAAACGGCGGCGGAAATATCCGGAAGAGGTGTGGGCCCTCGCGGAGGCGGAGTATTTTGGCGGAGCGCGCGCGACAGAGATACGCGCGAAGTACGGCATGTCGCTGCAGACGATCTATGCGCGGATGGCTGGAAGAGGGAAGCGGGCGCAGGCGAAGGAGGTGAGGGAGGCGCGGGCGACAAGCGTGGCGCCGGCGCCGCGGCCGCTGACGGAAGAGGAAGCGGTGCGGCTGTTTCGCGAAGTCGTGGCGCTGGGCTGCCAGGGGGCTGCGGAGAAGTTGCGCGCGCAGCCGGTGAAGGTGGAGACGCGCGAGCGCGACGGGAAGATAGACATACGCCTGCACCACTCGGAGGAGACGTGGGCGCAGGCGCGGCGTGACTATGAGATCGGGAATTATACCAAGCCGGCGATCGCCGAGCGGTATGGGATGAATGACGCGACGGTGAAGAAGCGCTCCTCGAAGGGAAAGTGGAGCAAGACGTTTCGTGGAGAGATCACGCCGCTCAAGGCGGAGGATGATCCGGCCCAGGTCGAGCAGGGTGAGGATGGGAAGAGCACGAGTGCGTGGCTGACGATCGCGCATCCGGCGCAGCTGCCTCCGGAGACGGCGGCGAATGGCGGGCCGTGGCGGACGTGGCTGTTCCAGGGCGGGCGCGGGGCGGGCAAGACGCGCGCGGGCGCCGAGTGGCTGGCCGGGCTGGCGGAGGAGACGCCGCGCGGGATTTTTGCGCTGGTGGGGGCCACCGAGAACGATGTGCGGCGGGTGATGATCGATGGGGTTTCGGGGCTGATGAACCTGCCGGGGCGGGCGCCGTGCCGGTATGAGCCTTCGCTCAAGCGCATCACGTGGAAGGACAATGGCGCGGTGGCGCATGTGTTCTCGGCGGAGGAGCCGGACCGGCTGCGCGGGCCGCAATTCATGGCGGCGTGGGCGGATGAGTTCGCGGCGTGGCCGCGGCCGGAGCATACGCTGGCGATGCTGCGCATGGGCTTGCGGCTGAAGGGGCTGGAGACGGGGCCGCTTCTGGTGGTCACGACGACGCCGAAGCCGATTGCGGCTTTGAGAAAGCTGCGGGGCGAGGGATCGTGTGCGGTCACGCTGGCGCCGACGGCGGCGAATGCGGCGAACCTGCATGGGGATTTCCTGGCGGGGCTGTCGGAGATCTATGGCGGCACGCGGCTGGAGCGGCAGGAGCTGATGGGCGAGCTGCTGGACGGCGAGGGGGCGCTGTGGCGGCGGGAGTGGATTGTCGAGGGCGCGCGGCCGGCGCGGCTCGAGCGCGTGGCGGTGGCGGTGGATCCGCCGGCGGGCATGGGCGGCGTGTGCGGGATCGTGGCGGCCGGGCGCGTGGGCGAGCAGGGCTTTGTGCTGGAGGATGCATCCATTGCGGGGGCCTCGCCTGCGGGCTGGGCGCGCCGGGTGGCGGAGACGGCGGCGCGGCATGGCGCGGCGCGGATCGTCGTCGAGACCAATCAGGGCGGGGACATGGTGCGCGCCGTGCTGGCGGGCGAGGACATGAAGGCGCGGATCGAGGAGGTCTATGCCAAGCTGGGCAAGCGGGCGCGGGCGGAGCCTATCGCTGCGCTCTACGAGAAGGGGCGCATCGTGCACTGCGGGGCGTTCAAGGCGCTGGAGGAGGAGATGATGGCGCTGGGCGGGGAGGGCGGTCGCGTCGCCGGTGAGAGGTTTGCCAATCCCAGGTTCGACCGCGTGGATGCGCTGGTGTGGGCGTTGAGCGACCTCCTCGGGCGCAAGCGGCCGATGCCGGGGATATTCTAGCGCAGGCGCCGTGGCCTCCCCCGGTTGCGGGCAATCGGGGGAGGCCGACGCCACAAAATAGTCGCGTGGAGGCGGAGCTCACTCTAGGATCGAGGTGCAACCAGCAGTCTTGAGCGGGCTTGGGGAGCTCACATGGCCGAGAGGGACTTCTTCATCTCGCGCACCGGCGTCGATGCGCAGGCGGCCGAGCTGATCGCCGGGATCATCCGCGAGGCTGGCCTCACGCCGTTTTACCAGAACGAGGATTTCGGCCATGCCAGCTTCATGCGGCGCATGGAGGAGGGATTTTCAAGCGGCGCGCGCATGATCGTCCTGCTGTCCTCGCGCTATCAGGCGTCGGAACATTGCCGGGCGGAGTACAACCAGATCCTCGCGCGCGATCCCTCCAACCTGGAGGAGAGACTGATCGTGCTGCGCATCGAGGCGTGCGAGGCGAAGGACAATCTCGCGGCCCTTGCCTACACCGATCTCGTCCCGGCGCTTGGCGATCCGGAGATGTTCCGCAAGGTGGTGCGCTCGGCGCTTGGCATCGACACCAGCCGGCCGGCCGTGGATTTCTGGCAGGCTTTCCGCCGGCACGGGCGCAAGATCCGGCATAGCGACATACGGGCGGTCAAGGGATTTGCCGGGCGGCGGGACATGCTCGATGCGCTGCGCCAGAAACTGTCGGGGACGCGCGGCACGGTCGCGATCCGCAATTCGGGTGAGACCACGCTGGCGCTGCGGGGGCTGGGCGGCGTCGGCAAGACGGTGCTGGCGACGCAGTATGCCTGGGACAACCAGGATGAGTATTGCGGGCTGTGGTGGATCCGCGGGCAGACGCGGGAGACCACGATCGAGGACCTGGCGGCGCTGGGCGCGCGCATGGGCCTCGCGACAGCGGGGCAGGAGCCCGAGCAGGCGGCGCTGATGACGCTGGATGGCATCGCCCAGACGCGCACCGACAAGCCTTGGCTGCTGGTCTACGACAACGTCGATGATCAGGCGCTGATCCGCAGGCTGACGCCAGCCAACAACGCGCACGTGCTGATCACCACGCGCCTGACGCTATGGCATGGCGAGGCGGATGAGCTTGCGGTCGATGTGTTCGATCAGGAGACGGCGGTCAGCTTCCTGCTCGAACAGGTGGACGACAAGGCGGGGAGCGCCGATGCGGCCGCGAGGCTGGCGAAGGCGCTCAACCGCCTGCCGCTCGCGCTGTCGCATGCGCGGTCCTATTGCCGTGCGCGGAGCTGGAGTTTCGATCAGTATATCGCGCATCTGCCGGAACTGATCAAAAGGGTCCCGGCGAACGCAGCCTATCCGGCATCCGTGTTCGCAACGTTCAGCCTGGCGATCGAGCGCGCCGCCGCGGAGCAGCCGGCTGCAGAGCGCCTGATGAGTCTCTTCGCCTATGTCGCGGCCGACCAGATTCCGTTGTGGCTCGTACCCGGCGAGGAGCTGGAGGAGCTTGAAAGAGGCGATGCGTTGGCGGCCCTCGCCGGACTTTCGCTGATCACGCTGGATCGCCTGGAAAGCGGCGCCTCGGCAGTGTCACTGCACCGGCTTGTGCAGGAAGTGATGCGCGCCCGTCTCGCTGAATGTGGGCAAGCGCCTCCGGTGATCGCGTTCCTCGCGCGCGTGGTTATCCATGGCTATGACGATTCAAACTCCTTCACCGGCGCTGTCCGCAATAGCGAGTGGCACCCACAGGCGCTGGCGTTTCTCGCGCATGCGCAGCAGTCGGGCGCAGGCGCCCAGCATACGATAGGGACGCACATACGGGTTGGGGATTTTGGGGTATCCCGAGGCGAGACAGCCGCGCCGCTTGTTGCTTATCGCGCCGCACAGAGTCTGGCAGAGCGATTGGCGCGGACCGAACCCGACTCCGATCCCGACAATGTGGGCTGGCAACGCTATCTGTCGGCCTCGCAAGAAAAGGTCGGCAGCATGCTTCAGACCCTTGGAAACCTGAGCGAGGCGCTAACGAGCTTCCAGACCTCCATGGCCATTCAAAAGCGCCTGACCGACGCTGATCCCCGCGATGCGGGCAGGCAGCGAGATCTGTCGGTGGCGCTAGTAAAGATTGGTGAAGTGCTTCGCCGCCAGGGAGACCTAAGCGAGGCGCTTACGAACTTGCGCACCGCCATGGCCATTGATGAGCGCCTGGCCGATGCCAGTCCCGAGTCTGCGCTCTTGCAGCGCGATCTATTGGTCACGCACAACATGATCGGTAACGTGCTTCGAGATCAAGGAAATTTGAGCGAGGCGCTAGCGAGCTACCGGGCATGTATGGCCATTGCCCAACGACTGGTCGACACCGATCCCGGCAACGCGCTCTGGCAGCGGGACTTGTCGGGCGCGCACATCAAAATCGGCAACATGCTTCGAAATCAAGGAAATCTGCGCGAGGCGCTAAAGAACTACCGCGCTTCCATGGCCGTTGCTCAGCGACTGGTCGACGCCGATCCCGGCAACGCAGACTGGCAGCACAATTTGTCGGTCTCACACGACAAGATTGGCGACGTGTTTCAGGTTCTGGGAAACCTGAGTGAGGCGCTGGCGAATTACCGGGCCTCCATGGCCATTGCGCAGCGGCTCGCCAACGTCGATCCCGCCAATTCGGGCTGGCAGCGCGATCTGTCAATGTCGCACGATCAGATCGGCGAGATGTTGGTGGGCCTAGGAAACCTGAGCGAGGCGCTGGCCAGCTTTCGCGCCTCTTGGGCCATTCGATCACGGCTGGCTGACTCCGATCCCAACAATGCGGACTGGCAGCGCGACGTGTGGACAGCGATGTTGAATCTTCGGGTATTTCCCGAGAGTGGCGTCACCTGGGCCGATATCGTGGCGCGGATGGAGGCGACGCACGCAAACGTCACGCTGGCGCCACCCGACATGGAATTCCTCGAAACTGCCCGCGCGAACGCGGCGGGCGAAAAATAGAGTGCGATCTGGCTCGGGGGCGTGTCGTTGCCCCCGCTTTCTTCGACGCGACCCTGTTGAGCATGCCGCCGAGGACGCCGGCACCTTCAGATACTTGCGGATACATGGCGCTTGCCTGAAATGAGTCAGAACAACCGGACGCCGTCCCAAGTCCAGGTGAAGTCTTCGGGCAAGAACAGGAAGACTTCCGTGCGCGGAATGTCTTTGGGGCAGGGCTTTGCTTTTGGGTAATGTGGGGCGCTTTGGGGTTATACCTGAATAGTCAGTGACTTCGCGTGATGAGCGAGTGGGCTTGATCTGGACGCGGTGAAATCTACCGTTTGATGTATTGCCGATACTGGTTAGTCGCTGAGCCCTATGGTCAGCGGAGGGGAATGTTTTCCTTCCCCCACGCCAACTGATGCACAAAAGCTGCAGTTCCGGGGCGTTCGAGGGATATTTCTTCGAGTCGATTGCCGGATCGGTTGACCCATCAACCTTTATGACGGGAGGGTAAAGCCCTACGCGTGCCAAGGGTCCGCCAGTCGTCAACTCGCGGGCCCCTCGGGACGGCTTTCCCAGTAACTGCATCAAATACGCAAATTGAGGGGTGTATTGTGAGGACCAGACTTACAAAGGCGCAGCTTCTGCGCACGACTCTACTTGCCGCGCTCACAGCAGCGCCGGCATTCATGGGGGTGGCTCTAGCCCAGCAGGCCCCGCCTGCGGACGAGCAATCCGAAACCATCGTGGTCACCGGCACGCGCATCACCACGCCGGGCATCGAAAGCTCGAGCCAGATCACGTCGGTAGGCACCGAGGAGATCATCCTCCAGCAGACCTCCGAAGCCGAAAAGATCATCCGCACCCTGCCGATGACCGTTCCCGGCGACGGCGCCAACGCCAACAACGGCACC
Source organism: Hyphomonadaceae bacterium (assembly GCA_035995285.1). Lineage (GTDB taxonomy): Bacteria > Pseudomonadota > Alphaproteobacteria > Caulobacterales > Hyphomonadaceae > UBA7672. The sequence goes on from DASYKO010000290.1 coordinate 11,789, forward strand.
GCCGGCGCGGCCACGGTCAACCTTCGCGCCCTCGGGCCCGAGCGTAACCTTGTCATGATGAACGGCGCGCGGATCACGCCGTTCGACTTCGACGGCAAGGTCGACACGCAAGTGGTTCCGACCGCCCTCATCGACCGGATCGACATCATCACCGGCGGCGCATCGACCGTCTACGGGTCGGACGCCATGTCCGGCGTCATCAACTTCATCCTCAAGCGCGACTTCGAAGGCGCCGAGTTCAACGTCGAACGCTCCATCACCGGAGAAGACGACGGCGAGACCGTCAGCATCGCCGCCACGCTCGGCGCGAACATCGACGGCGGCCGCGGCAACGCGGTGCTCTCGCTGATCTACTCCGACCGCGACGGCGTGCAGGGCGGCCAGCGCCCGCTCGGCCAGCTCGGCATCGGCTCGGCCGACGGCGCAGGCTACTCCGACTTCCTGGCGGGCAGGGCGCCGACGGCGCCGACAGACCCGCTCTGCCAGGGCGAGAACGCAGTGCAGGCCGGCGGATCGGGCGTCACCACGCCGACGCGCGTCGCCATCTTCGGCGGCATCCCGCTCGGCCAGGTGCGCACCGACAACACGATCGCGGCCAACTGCTCGGTGTTCAATTTCAACCCCTATAACTACTACCAGACCCCGCAGGAACGCTTCGGCGCGACGGCGATTGCGCACTACACGATCAACGAGAACTTCGAGCCCTACGCCCAGGCCAGCTTCAGCGCCACGAACGTGACCCAGCAGGTTGCGCCCTCGGGCATCTTCACCAGCCCGTTCTGGACGCCGCTTGCCAACCCGTTCATCTCGGCCCAGCAGCGCGCCTTCATCATCGGCGCTGCTGAAACGGCGCGCACGGCGGGCACGCCCCTGCTGCTGGCAGACGGCACGCTCGACACCGACGGCAACAATGTCGGCAACTGGCGCGACCTTGACGGGTCGGGCACCGTTACCGCAGCCGACGATCTCCAGCTCGTCTACCAGCGCCGCACGACGGAATTCGGTCCGCGTTCGACCACGTTCGACACGAACTGGTTCCAGATCCAGACCGGCATGCGCGGCCAGATCACCGACAGCTGGGACTACGACATCTCCATCGCCCACGGCCAGTCGGTGCAGACCCAGATCAGCGCGGGCTATACCAACCTCGCCAACCTGGTGAACGCGATCAACGCGGTCGATCCGAACGTCTGCCGGACAGGCGGCGGGGCGTGCGTTCCCATCAACCTCTGGGGCGCGCCCGGCGGCATCACGCCGGCGATGGTCGGCTATTCGAGCGCCAGCGCGGTCGAGAAACGCAAGTACGAGCAGACGATCGTCCAGGCCATTGCGACCGGTTCGATCGAAGCAGCCAAGACCCCGTGGTCGTCCACCCCGCTCGGCCTTTCGGTCGGCATGGAATACCGCGAGGAGTTCGGCGGCACGACGCCTGATGAGTGCATCAAGCTGGCGCCGACGAGCTGTCTTGGCGGCAATGGCGGCTACACGCTGCCGATCTCCGGCGGCTTCTCGGCCTACGAATACTTCGCCGAGGCCATCATGCCTCTGATCGAAGACCAGCCCTTCGTGAAGGACCTGCAGCTCGAACTCGGCTATCGCTATGCGGATTACGATCCGTCCGGCGGCACTGACTCGTGGAAGTACGGCCTCAGCTGGAAACCGGTCGATCAGCTGCGCATCCGCGCCATGCAACAGCGCGCCGTGCGTGCGCCGAACGTGGGCGAGCTTGCCTCTCCGCAGGTGATCACGCTCGACAACGCCTTCCGCGATCCTTGCTCGGCGGGCAATCCCAACCCGATCGTGGGCGACCTTCTTGCGCGCTGCCTGTCGACGGGCATGTCTGCAGGGCAGGTCGGCGTGGTCGGCGATCTCGAAGCCGGCCAGATCAACGTCTTCACCGGCACGGACCTGTCCGCGCCCGTGACGCCGGAGATTGCCGACACGACGACGTTCGGCTTCGTGTGGACGCCGGAGTTCGACTTCGGCGGCCTGATCAAGACCCCGCAGCTGACGCTGGACTACTACCACATCACGATCGACAACTACATCGAAGGCCCCCCGGCGCAGGACGTTCTCGACGCCTGCTACGTGTTCGGCGACGCAACGCAGTGCGGCCACATCCGCCGCGTCGGCGGCTCGCTGGTGGTCGACGGTTCGGGTGTCGAAACCTTCACGCAGAACCTCGACTTCCTTGAAGCCGAGGGCCTCGAGCTTGGCGTCAACTTCGAGGTCGAGCTTCCGCTCGGCAGCCTGGATGTCTCGTTCAACGGCAACCACTACCTGAAGAACGAGTTCCACTCGTTCGTCGTGCTGCCGACCGTCGAATGCTCGGGCCTCTACTCGGCCTCGTGCGGCGGCAACTTCGGCACGCCGCTCCCGGAAACCCGCTGGATCCAGCGGACGACCTGGAACGTCGAACTGCTCGACCGCGACTGGCAGTTCTCCTACCTGTGGCGCCACCTCGGCGAGGCGACTTCCGGCTATGAAGTCGACAACAACCCCGAGACCGTCGTCTTCCCGGCCTTCGCGACGATCCCCGAGTTCGACTACATCGACCTCGCGGGCAACGTGCAGCTGACCGATGGCGTGCGCCTCTCCTTCGGCGTGACCAACGTGTTCGAGGAAGATCCGCCGGTCGTCGGCAACGAAGCCGCCGACACGACGAACAACTCGCTCAACACCTTCCCGAGCACCTACGACCCGCTGGGCCGTGTGTTCTCGATCGGGCTGAACGCGAAGTTCTAGGACTGGTTGGACTGAATGTGAGCCGCCGGATCGAAAGGTCCGGCGGTTTGCGTTTTGGGGTTTGGGTTTTGAAGTCGGGTCCGGCTGGGAAGATGAAGCGATGACACGCGGGCGTTGGAACTAGGTTCCGCACCCCCCACCTGTCCGCCCCCCCTTCGGGCGGGCGGGACCGCGCGGTGGAAGTTGGACGACTATCGGATGTCGGCTGTTGAGGAGGCTCCAGCAACAGGGTCCCGCCCGCCCGAAGGGGGGCGGACAGGTGGGGGGTGTGGGACGCCTGCTTTGCTCTTGCGGTTGGATTCCGAATTGGCGTGATCGCCAGCGTCTGGCGTATAGTTGTCCCATGACAGCCGACCAGATCATCCATGCAGCAGACCATGCCGCCCGCGCGGGGCAGTGGGGCGAGGCGGAGAGGCTTTGGGGGGAGTTGCTGAAGGTCTCGCCCCGGCATCCGCGGGCGCTGTTCTCGCTGGGCGTGCATGCGATGCAGCGGGGGGATCTGAAGGAGGCGAGGCGGCTGCTGACGGCGGCGCGGGAAGCTAGCCCGCTTGAGCTTACGGTGCTGCACACGCTGGGCATCGTGCTGGGGCGGTTGGGGGAGAATGAGGCCGAACGACAAGTGATCGAGGAGGAGCTGGCGATCGACGCCTACTTCCTGCCGGGACTTCTGGCGAAGGCGGGATGGCTGGAGCGGAACGGGTCGCGGGGGGAGGCGGCTGCGATGTACCGCAACTCCTTGAAAGTGGCGCCGCCTGAGACGCACTGGCCGGATGCGCTGCGCCCGCAGCTTTCGCACGCTCGGGATTTTGCGGACAGCTACGGCAAGGCGTTTCATGCGCATCTGACATCGAGGATGGCCGGGCTGCAGGCTCAGCTGCCGAAGGAGGCGCAGGAGAGATGGCGCGAGGCGGCCTCGATCATGGCGGGGCGGACCAAGCCTTACCTGTCGGATGCGAACCAGATCGCCGTGCCGCGGCTGCCTGCCATACCGTTTTATCCGCGCGAGATGTTTCCGTGGGCGGCGGCGCTGGAAGGCAAGACCGATGTGATCCGGGAGGAGCTGAAGGCGGCGCTTGCCAAGGATGGAAAGGAGTTCGCTCCCTACATCGCCTATCGTGCGGGCGATCCGGTGAACCAGTGGAAGGAGCTCAATCACTCCACGCGCTGGTCGCACTATTCATTGTGGCGCGGCGGCGTGGCGGACGAGGCGCATCTGGCGGCGTGTCCGCATACGGCCCGGGCTCTGGCTGAGGTCGACATGGCGACGATCGCGGGGCTGTGTCCCAACGCGATGTTCTCGGCGCTGGCGCCGCATACGGAGATCCCGCCTCACCATGGCGAGACCAATGCGCGACTGGTGGTGCATCTGCCGCTGATCGTGCCGCCGAAGTGCACGTATCGGGTGGGGTTCGAGCATCGCGAGTGGCGGGTCGGGGAGATCCTCGTGTTCGACGACACGATCGAACATACGGCGCGGAATGATAGCGATGAGCTGCGGGTGGTGCTGATTTTCGACGTGTGGAATCCGCTGATCCCGGTGGGGGAGAGGCCGATCGTGTCGGCGATGGCGGAGGCGGCGAGGGGGTTTTCGTAGTTTGTGCGTTGGAACGAAAGCGATCTCAGGCAACGGCAGGCAGCAGAACGACACCATCCACCCCCCACCTGTCCGCCCCCCTTCGGGCGGGCGGGACCTTGTTGGGCGAGCTTACAATCGGTCGGGCATCGGTTGCTGAGTTGGGAAGCGGAATTCGTTGTCCAATTCCAACTACGTGGTCCCGCCCGCCCGAAGGGGGGCGGACAGGTGGGGGGTGGGTGGCCTAGTTCAGGCGGGTGTTTTTCTCGCCGGCCTGTTTCGCCATCAGGCGCAGTCGGATCGCGTCGTAGATCGTATTGACGACACCCTGCAGGTTCTGGTCGATCTCCTGAACGCTGAAGCGGATGACGTCGTAGCCACGGCGGTTCATGCGGTGGTCTCTCGCGGTGTCGCGGTGGAGATCGTGCGTCGGACCGTCGATCTCCACGATCAGCTTCAGCGGCACGCAGCAATAGTCCGGGTATCTGTGGTTGATGACGTGCTGCTGGCGGAACGGGGCGCCGAGCTTGCTGGAGCGCAGGTGCGGCCAGAGTTTGTCTTCGGTGCGCGAGACTTCGCGGCGGAGCTTGCGGGCGAATTCGGTTTCTTCGCGGGTTCGGCCGGGTTTGGGTTTGCGGCGGTCGCCGGCCTTGCGGATGCGCGGGACGTGCGGATCGGTTTTTGGCATGACGGGCCCCCAACCGTTTCACGAGATCACGTGAAGCAACGTCGATCAAGAAACCAGAGCGCGAGTCAGATTGTGCGGCGGGACGACACCATCCACCTGCCACCTGTCGTTCGGCGCATACGCCTCACCCCTTCGGGCGGGCGGGACCGCGGCGTGGGAGTTGGACGGTGAAGTTCGGTTCGGGATGAGTGAGCTACGCTACGGATCGCCGATCGAGTGCAGCGCGGAGCCCTTTTCCTGGAGCCATGCCCGCGCCGAGCGCCAATCAGGAATGCAGCGTTCGACCTGTTTCCAGAAGCGGGTGGAGTGGTTCATCTCCTTGAGGTGCGCGACCTCGTGGGCGGCGACGTAGTCGAGGGCGAAGGTGGGGGCGCAGACGAGGCGCCAGGAGAAGTTGAGGCGGCCTTCGGAGGAGCACGAGCCCCAGCGCGAGCGCATGTCCTTGATCGAGATGGCGCGGGGTTCGACCTTCAGCGTTGCGGCGTGGACGGCGACGCGTTCGGCGAAGTCGATGCGTGCGGAGGCGCGGAAGAAGCCGCGGGTCTTGTCGGCGAAGGAGGAGGCAGGGCCTGGGACAAGGAGAATCGGAGTGGGGCCCGATGAGTCGAGGCGGACGGTGCGGCCGGTCTGAACGTGTCTCAGTTCGTGCATTACACCGCGGAGAGGAATGAGCGCGCCGGGCTGGAATGTCACCGCCGGGGGCAGGGCGCTGAGACGCTCGGCGATCCAGTCGACCCTTTCCGAAGCAAATCCAATGGCGTCGAGCGCATGACGCCGGTTGGGCGCCGTAGCGACCGCTTCGCGGGCGGCAGGATCGATCCGCACCGAAACGCGCGTTGCGCGCTTGTCCACCTGCACGCGCACGGGTACGGAAACGCCGGACTTGGCGATCAGAACCACCCGGTTGTGGGATTCCGAAGCAATCATGGTAAGGGCGTATCGTCCTGCGGATTCTGACGCAACAAGACACAATAGAGGGACGGCTAAAATGAAGATGTGGGTTGCCGGCGCAAGTGCGCTGCTGCTGATCTCTGCCTGCAGTGCGAGCAAGGAAGCAAATGCCGCGCTCGACGGGATGGGGCTGTCGACGGGCACGTCCTCGGAGCTCCTCAAGTATGAGGGCAAGTCGGGCTCGGGCGACAAGATCACGCTCAAGAACGTGACGCTGGGACCGGCGGCCGATGGCGATCAGCTCAAGGCTGCCACGCTCACCTTCGGCGGCCTCGACATGGAGGGCGACAAGCCCGTCGTGACTTCGATCGAGCTCAGCGACATCACCATGGCCAAGCCGATTCCGGGGGCCAAGTTCCTGCTCAAGACCATCAAGGTCGAGGGCCTCAATCCGGTGACGGGCCAGTTCGTGGCGGCCTCGTTCAAGGGCGGCAATGCGGCGGCTGAACCCCCGCCGTTCGAACAGCTCGGCTTCACCAAGATCTCGGTCAACGGCCTCACCTTCAATGCCGACGGCATGGGCGGGGCGCCGGGCAAGTACAATGTGGCGCTCGGCGAGTTCTCGATCTCCAATCTCAAGGACAAGATCTTCGGCGGGGTTCACGTCGAAGGCCTCAAGGGCGATTTCGACGTGCCTCCGGAAGAGGCGATGCAATCGCCCCAGATCAAGGGCACGTTCGACTTCGGCACGGGCGACATCAAGAACATCCGCGGCGATGTCTATGCTGCGGTCATGAATGCGGGCATGGCCTCGGCCATGGGCGGGCCGGCGGGCAATCCGCTGTCGGGCCTCACCAGCCCGCTCGAGGCAGGTTATGACGAACTGACCTGGTCGGGCATGAACGTCGATGCGTCGGGCGCCAAGCTTCTCGTCTCCAAGGTCGAGCAGAAGATGACGCGCAATGCGCAGGGCGTGGTGACCAAGGTCACGATGCCCCGGGCGACAATAAGCCTGACCGGGGATTCGGCCGGCGGCACTCTGGGCGCGGCGATGATCACCTCGCTGTCGGCGGTGGGCTATCCCAACAAGTCGATCGAGCTTTATGGCGGCGGGGATGCAACCTACGATCCGGCAACCGACGTGACGCGCTATGAAGGCTATAATTTCGGCGTGACCGACGGGCTCGACGTGAAGCTCACGGGCGGGTTCATTGGCTTGACGCAGGCGCTGAATGCGATGTTTGCGGCGAGTGCGGTGGTGCCGGATGTCGATGCTTCCGGCAATCCCACGGCGCCGCCGGCGGCGCCTCCGGGGGCCGACTTCTCGGCGCTCAAGCTGGTCGATCTCGACCTCACGCTGACCGACAAGTCGCTGGTGGATTTCCTGCTCGGCGTCGGGCCGATGCTCGGGATGGGAACCGACAAGGAGACCTTCCGGGCGGACATCGTCAACCAGGTGACGGCGATGGCGGCGGGCGGGATTCCCGGCGTCGACAAGTCGGTGGCGTCCGAGTTCTCGAACGCGGTGGCGGCTTTCGTGAAGCAGCCGGGCACGCTCAACATCAAGATGAAACCGGCAACGCCGCTTGCGCTGGCGGACGAAAAGGCCGGGCCGGCGACGAAGACGTCGCTGGGCTTCTCGGCGACGTTCACGCCTTCGCCCGGGGCGGCTGCGCCGGCCAAGCCGAACTGAGGTTTGGGATTTAGCTAGGGAAACGCCCGCTCCGGAAACGGGGCGGGCGTTTTCGTTTCTGGATCAGCTCAGCGCGGCGATGCACTTGGCGATCATGGCGGGGCGGGTGTCGGGGGTGAAGAAGGTCTTGAGCTTCCAGTTCTCGTCCATCAGGTAGAGAATGGAGGAATGCTCCATCTGGTAGCCGGATGCGCTGTCGGAATCCTCGACCCGCTGGAACGGGGCGGCGAAGGCTTTCGAGACCTGGTCGAGTTCCTCGAACGTGCCGGTGAGGCCGGTGATGTCGGTCGGGAAGCCGTTCGAGGTGATGTAGGTCGACAGCGCCTCGGGCGTATCCCGGGCGGGGTCTATGGAGATCAGGACGGTGTGGGGCGGCTTGATGTTCTTGGGAAGCATGCTCATCGCCGTGCCGACGGCGTAAAGCGTCTGCGGGCAGACATCCGGGCAATGGGTAAAGCCGAAGAACACCAGCGTCTTGCGGCCCTTGAAGCTTTCCTCGGTGACGCGAACGCCCTGGTGCGAGGTGAGGGCAAAGGGGCCGCCGACCTTTTCCGAGGTGCGGTTGAAGCAGGCCGGATCGACATCCTCGGCGCGCGAGCAGGCGGAGGCCATGCCTAAAGCAAGCATCGCGGTGGCAATAAGGGCGCGCATGGCGGGGATATGCGCATGGGTCCGGCCAAAAGCAAACTGCGTCGTGTTTGCCAAAGCTGTCACTGACGCGTTACGCGTACTGGCATGAACCCATTCCCCATGAGTGGCAGCCGGCCATGACCGAAGCTCAAGCCGCAAAGACCTTCAACCTGCCGGCGACGATGTCGGGGGAGCCGGCGCACGAGACGCTGAGAAACGTGGGCTCGGCGTTCGGGCGGACGCGGCTGCGCACGCTGGTGTCGCTGCGCTGGATGGCGATCGCGGGACAGGCGCTGGCGGTGCTGTTCGTCAACTATGTCCTGCGGTTCGAGCTGCCGCTGGTGGCGTGCCTGGCGGCGATTGCGGCTTCGGCCTGGCTCAATGTGGCGCTGATGGCGGTGTTCAAGTCGCAGCATCTGTCGTCCCCCGGGGAGACGGCGGCGCAGCTGGCGTTCGACGTGGTGCAGCTGTCGGTTCTCATTGGCCTTACGGGCGGGCTGCAGAACCCGTTCCTCTTGATGATCCTGGCGCCGGTGACGGTGGGGGCTTCGCGGCTGCTGCCGGCCTATGCGGGATTGCTGTCGATCCTGGCGCTGGCGTGCTGTGCGGGGATGGCGCTGTGGGGCCAGCCCCTGCCATGGCGGCACGACGAGGTGCTGCAGCTGCCGCCGATCTATCAGGCAGGACAGTTGTCCGCAGTGGCAATAGGCCTGGTGTTCTTCACCATTTCGTCGTGGAGGACGGGACGGGATGAAGCCAAGCTGGTCTCGGCGCTGGATGCGGTGCAGGCGGTGCTTTCGCGCGAACAGCAGCTATCGGCGCTGGGCGCGCTGGCGGCGGCGACGGCGCATGAGCTGGGCACGCCGCTGGCGACCATCCATCTCACCGCCAAGGAACTTCAGCGCACGATCAAGCCGGGCCAGCCGGCGCGGGAGGACGTGGAGCTGATTGTCGAACAAGCCGACCGCTGCCGCGCCATCCTCAAGCAGATCTCGCAGAGGCGCCACATGACCGACGCCGCCATGTCGCGCACGCCGCTGCCGTCTCTCATCGAAGAGGCCTCCGAGCCGCACAAGGCGAGCGGCATCCATATCCAGTGTTCGTGCTCGCCGCTGGCGGGTTCCGGCGAGAGCCTGGAGAAGGCGCCGGTCGTGGTCCGCAAGCCGGAAATCATCCACGCGCTGGGGGCGTTCGTCGAAAACGCTGCGAGCTTTGCAACGAAAGAAGTGAGCGTGAATGCGCGCTGGTCGGACGAGGAGGTGCGCATCTACATCACCGACGACGGGCCGGGCTTTGCGCCGTCCGTGCTCGCCAAGCTGGGCGAGCCTTATTTCTCGGAACGGTCCATCGAGCAGCGGGGCGGGGGGATGGGCCTCGGCTTTTTCATCGCCGTGACGCTGCTGGAGAGGACCGGGGCTCAGGTTACCCCCTACAATCGCCAATTGCCTGCAAAGGGCGCCGTGATCCGCATTGTATGGCCGCGGAAAATAATCGAGGCTCCGCCCGGCTGGATTGAAGGTTAGGCGGCTGGATCGAGGGATAACCCTTCACTTTTCCGGTGTTTAGGCAAATCACCGGGCGTCAAGCGGTTGGCAGACTCGAAGTGACGGATATATTCGTTTCATTGAACTGCGCGAACAAGAGGAGAGAAGGGTGGACGAGTCTATTGAATCGGACCCCCGGGTTGCGGCTCTCGAAGATCGCTCACTGCTGGTCCTGGACGATGATGCGCCTTTCCGTGCGCGTCTGGCCCGGGCCCTTACACAACGCGGTTTCGATGTGGCCTCCCTCGGCTCGGTAGCGGAAGCACGCGACCATTTGAAGAAATCCCAGCCGGCATTTGCGGTGGTGGACCTTCGCCTGGAAGACGGATCGGGCCTCGAGGTTGTCGAGGCGCTGCATACCACGCGCGAAGACAGCCATGCGGTGATCCTCACCGGCTATGGCGCGATCTCGACGGCGGTGGCGGCCGTGAAGGCGGGGGCGATCGACTATCTGCCCAAGCCGGCGGACATCGACGATATCGTCAATGCGCTGCTGACGGGCAGGGGCAACCGGCCCGAGCCGCCGGAGAATCCCATGTCGGCCGACAGGGTTCGCTGGGAGCACATCCAGCGGGTCTATGAGCTGTGCAACCACAATGTCTCGGAGACGGCGAGACGGCTGAACATGCACAGACGGACGCTGCAGCGGATTTTGGCCAAGCGGGCTCCGCGGTAGTTTCTGCGATCCACGCCAACACCTGAACTAGGCGAGCCACCCCCCACCTGTCCGCCCCCCTTCGGGCGGGCGGGACCATGTTGAGCTAGCTTACCCTGATCGCTCATTGTCCAATTCGCGAAACGCGGTCCCGCCCGCCCGAAGGGGGGCGGACAGGTGGGGGGTGTGGAACCTTGTTCCGCTCCAGCGACTGAGCCCAGGTAATGCGAAAGTCAGGCTCTTAAGGCTTGCGTCGCAATTCATCCGTATTCAGGTCTAGTGTGACCTGGACTGGAGATTCCCGAATGGTGCGAGCCGGCGCCGCTCTCGTTGTCTTTGCCGTGATTGCGGCAACGCCCGCGGTCGCGCAGTCGACGGCGATCGGGCGCTACAAGGACTGGCGCGTCTTTACCGAAACGGTGGGCTCGGACCTCGTGTGCTTTGCGGCGGTCGAGCCTTTGGACATGGCGCCGAAGAATGTCGACCATGGCGACGTGAACTTCTACGTGGCGACGTGGAAGTCCGGGAAGGCGTCGGCTCAGCCGAGCCTGAAGGTGGGCTATACGCTGCGCACGGACCTGGCGCCGCTGGCGACCATCGGGCGCGAGAAATTTCCGATGTATGCGGCAGGTCCTGAGGCGTTCTTTCCTGACGGGGAAGAGAAGGGCCTGGTTGCGTCGCTGCAGAAGGGCCAGGAGCTGAGGATCGAGGCGGCCTCGGTGAAGGACAAGCGCACGGCTTACCACTTCTCGCTCAAGGGCTCGCGCGAGGCGATCGAGAAGGCGAAGGCGCTCTGCAAGTAGCGCGCGCGGACGAGAATGATTGATCGCGCGATCATCTGAATTTGCTTTGCCGCGTGGAACGCGCGGGCTACCTCCTTCTCATCAGAGGAGTCCCCCATGAGCTATGTCGACGTCGCCGTGATCCCCGTGCCGAATGACAAGGTGGAAGACTACAAGAAGATGGCCAAGGCCGGCGCCAAGGCCTGGATCAAGCACGGCGCGCTGCATTATTTCGAGGCGATGGGCGATGATGTGGCCAAGGGCAAGGTCACCGACTTCTACCGCTCGGTGAAGTGCAAGGAAGGCGAGACGGTCGCTGTCTCCGTGGTGATCACCAAGAACCGCAAGCATCGCGACGAGGTGATGAAGAAGGTGATGTCGGATCCGGCGCTGGCGGCCTCGATGAAGGACATGCCTTTCGACGGAAAGCGCATGATCTTCGGCGGCTTCAAGCCGTTCGTGGAGCTTGAGGGCAAAGAGCCGGCGGCGGCGAAGTAGCCGGGATTGGCGCGGACTCGGGTGTGAAATGCGAATGCGCAGGACACATCCGATCCGCAGCCGCTTCATCCCGCGTCACAAGACGAGCCAGTGAAATGATCGCGAGGCAGGCCGCCTTGTCTTGCTGATAGCGTTGCTATCGCTCAGTCTCTTCGCTCAACAGAAGCGAGGATTCCGATGGCCTATGTCGACACCTTCGTAATACCGGTGCCTGAGGCGGGCATGGACGCCTACAGGAAGCAGGCGAAGCTCGGCGCGAAAGTCTGGATGGAGCATGGCGCGCTCCAGTACATCGAGGCGGTGGCCGACGATGTTCCCGAGGGCAAGACGACGGATTTCTTCCGCGCGGTGAAGCGCAAGGAAGGCGAGACGGTTGTGGTCGGCATCGCCGTCTACAAGAACCGGAAACACCGCGACGAGGTCATGAAGAAGGTGATGGCCGACAAGCGCCTGGCCAACGGGATGGAGGGCGTCGACGGCAAACGCATGTTCTGGGGCGGGTTCAAGCCGCTGGTGGAAGCCGCGGTGAAAGAGCCGGCGAAGTAGGGTTTGTTTCGGGTAACGCGCTGGCATCGGAACAAGGTTCCACACCCCCCACCTGACCGCCCCCCTTCGGGCGGGCGGGACCGCGGGGTGGGAGTTGGACGTCGAACGATCAGGGTAAGATGCAGCAACAGGGTTCCGCCCGCCCGAAGGGGGGCGGACAGGTGGGGGGTGGGTGGCCTTTCACGGCCTGACGATTCCCGCGATGCATGTCGGCCATCGCGCTTTTTGGCGGCTTGTTGTATGAGCCGCTCCGATGGCCGAACTCGATCTCTCCCGAAGACCCGTTGAAACGGGGCTTGCCAACCTTGCGGGGCTTGGCCGCGAGGACCTGCGCCAGGCGATGGTCGGGGCGGGGGTTGAGGAGAAGAAGGCCCGGATGCGGGTGAGCCAGCTGTGGCGCTGGATCTATCATTATGGCGTGACGGATTTCGACCGGGCGACGGACGTGGCCAAGGAGCTGCGGGGCGTCCTGAAGGAGAAGTTCGTGCTGGAGCGGCCGCCTGTGCAGGCGGCGCAGACTTCGGTGGACGGCACGCGCAAATGGCTGATCGGGTACGGGCCGAATGCCGAGGCGGAGTGCGTCTATATTCCAGATGTCGGCAAGGCGGGGGCGCTGTGCGTGTCGAGCCAGGTGGGCTGTACGCTGACTTGCACGTTCTGCCATACCGGCACGCAGAAGCTGGTGCGGAATCTGACGGCGGCGGAGATCGTCAACCAGGTGATGGTGGCGCGGGACAGCCTCGGCGAATGGCCGACGGCGGAGAAGCCGCTGAACCTCGGCGACCGGCTGCTCACCAACATCGTCTTCATGGGCATGGGCGAGCCGCTCTACAATCTCGACAATGTGGTCGAGGCGCTGGAGACGATCGGCGATGGCGACGGAATCTCCATCTCCAAGCGGCGGATCACGGTCTCGACCGCAGGCGTGGCGCCCAAGCTGAAGGAGCTGGGCGAGCGCACGGGCGCGATGCTGGCGATCTCGCTGCATGCGACGAACGACGATCTGCGCAACGAGCTGGTGCCGATAAATAAAAAGTACAATCTGAAAGAGCTGTTCGACGCCATCCGCGCCTATCCGGACCTGTCGAACTCCAAGCGGGTGACGTTCGAGTATGTGATGCTCAAGGGCGTCAACGACACGTTGGCCGAGGCGAGGGATCTGGTGCGGCTGCTCAAGGGCGTGCCGAGCAAGATCAATCTGATCCCGTTCAACCCGTGGCCGGGCACGAAGTACGAGTGCTCGGACTGGGAGACGATCGAGGCGTTTGCGGAGGTGCTCAATCGCGCGGGCTACGCCTCGCCGATCCGGACGCCGCGGGGGCGGGATATTCTGGCGGCATGCGGGCAGTTGCGCTCGGAGAGCGTGAAGGAGAAGGCCAGCGAGCGGCTGAAGGCGCGGCTTGCCGAAAAGGAATTGGCTTCGAAGGAAGCGGCGAGCGAGTAGGGCGGGCCTAGCCCTGTCGTTTCCGGTCGGCTAACTCTGTCGATGGGGAGGCCGGGGCAGATGTTCGATCTCAAGACATTTTCCGACTGGGCTGCGCCGATACAGGCTCTGACCGGCGTCGTCGGCGTTCTCGGCCTGATCCTGACGCTCTACTATGCACGCCTTGCCTGGCGTGAGGCGCGGCGCAGCGCCGATGAAGCCAGGCGCAGCGCGGATGCGGCAAATGCCGCCGTCGCCGAAACCCGCATGATCGGCCGGGCGCAGGTCCGCGCCTATCTCGCCCTGCTCGAAGCAAGCTGCCAGCCTCGCCCGCATCCCGGCCAGGCGGACTTCCGCATCAGCCTTGCCGTGCGCAATGTCGGCCAGTCTCCGGCTTCGATAATCAACGCGTCGATCATCTATTCCTGGATCCGCGCCGGCGCGCATCAGGGCAAGCAGAACGCCACGGCGCGGCTTCTGGATATTCCGGCCCAGTCCGAGGAGCGGTTTGAATTCAGCCTGCCCTGGCGCGACGAGCCGCTGGCGGAACTCGATGCGCTGTTCGTCACGGTGACGCTCTCCAGCCAGGATGTTTTCGGCGACCGCGGGGAGGCGACCGCCAGCTTCTTCAAGGGCTGGCCCGGCGAGAAGGCGGGGCCGGAGATGGTAGCGATGGACCGGGCTGGCGCGCTTACCGAGGTCGAGGCCGGCGGCGCGCGGGGCTAGCGCAGCCAGCGGAAGGCGCGTTCGATGAAGGCGTGGCCGTTTTCGCGAACAGGCTCGGCGTGGGCCATCACGGCTTTCTCGATCGGCCAAGCGAGGATGCGCTCGAGGCTTTTTCGCGCCGCCTTGCGGTTGTTGAACGCCATGCGGAATTTCTGGGGCACGCCGGGCTCAGGCCCGGTCATGCCGTCGAGGCGGGCGATGAGGGCTTGCAGGCCCTTGAACCAGCCGGGCGGGAAATGCTGGATCAGGTCGGTGAACAGGACCGTTCGGCTCTTGGCGTGGAAGAAGACGACTTCGCCGGTGATGAGATTGCCGTGCATGACGGCCTGGTCGATCTCGCCGGACCATGCGGGATCGGGTTCCTCGCCAAGGTCCTTGTCGAAGGCGATGTCGGGGCGGGCCTTGCGTGAGCCGGGAGCGGCGTAGAAGGCGGCTTGGCGGTAGGCCTTGCGCCAGTCGGGCAGGAAGGCGCCGTGCAGGGAGTTGGGGGTGACCACGAAGCGCACTTCGCCGAGGGCTGCGAGTTCGGCGTGGGTGTCGGCAGGCGATCCGGCGGGGGACCAGATGAAGAGGCCGCTGCCAAGCCGCATCACGGCCATGCGTGTGGGATAGCGGAATCCGGCGCTGGTTATCGTGGGGCCGGGGCTAAGCCAGATATCCTCGCCGAACTGTTCAAGGCTCATGGGCGTCGCCTCCGGTTGCGGGCATCGTCTAGCATGCCTCGGGCGGGGCGCTCTATCCGGCTTCCCGATGGCGGCGGTATGATCTTCGTGATGTGAGGCGGGCTTGCGGTTTGCGGCGGCTTCGGCTTCACGGAGGGGGATGGAGGCTCCTCGCATGAAACCTGTGCTTGTTGCTCTTTGCGCCGCGCTGTTCGCGGCCCCCGCCTTCGCACAGATCGCGGATGGCGACGTCGATGCGTTGATGAAGCGCTGGGTGGCGGGCTACAACAAGGGCGATGTGGCGGGGCTGGTGAAGGATGTCTACGCGGCGCCGGATGAGGGCAAGCTGACGAAGATGTTCACGGAGCTGCGGACCGACAGTTTCGGCAAGCTGGAGATCTATGATTTCAAGGCGTGTCCGGTTGTTGGCGACAAGACGCGGGTGCAGATGAATTTCGCGCGGCTCTATACGTTCGGCGGCAAGATGAACGATGACGAGAGCAAGCTGTTCGAGCTGGTGAAGACGCCGGCGGGATGGCGGGTAGCGTCGGAAGCCGAGGGGACTTACGGCGACAAGCTTGCGTGTTGAGTTGAATCGCAACGCCGGAGCGACACCGCCCACCCCCCACCTGTCCGCCCCCCTTCGGGCGGGCGGGACCCTGTTGCTCCAGCTTACCCTGATCACTCTATGTCCAATTCCCACCACGCGGTCCCGCCCGCCCGAAGGGGGGCGGACAGGTGGGGGGTGGATGGCCTGATTCTGCTCTCTGCGCGCTGTTCCGATTCCAGGTGCGATGTCTTAGACAGGACGCGGTGGAGAGAGGGAACAACATGCGGATGATGCTTGTCGTGGCGCTCGGCGCGCTCGCCGGCTGTTCGATGCTGGCGCCGGGGATGACGCCGACACAGCAGGTCGAGGCCCACATGAAGGGCTATACCGAGGCCTGGAACAGGCATGATGCGGCGGAGATTGCGAAGAATTTCTACCGGCTTGGGCCGAGCGTCGAAGACCAGACGAAGAGCCTGGAGAAGTCGTTTGCCGACCTCAAGGCGCGTGGCTACGACCATTCCGACATCTATGAGATCAAGGGCTGCGTGACGGGACCGGATACGGCCTGGGCGGCCATGAAGTTCTCGCGGCTGAAGACCGATGGCTCGCCGCTGCAGGCCAATCTCGCCAGCGCCTATAATCTCACGAAATTCCCGGACGGCTGGCGCATCACCAAGATGGGCGCGGGCGGCGCCACGTTCGACAAGCCGCTGACGTGTCCCGGAGCGTAGGGTGCATTAGCCAGCAGGGCGTAATGCACCATCGCAACGTAGGCGCGGTGTAGCGTTCGGGCTTCGTTGTCGACGCATCGACTAGAGAGTGGTGATTGCGGAAAGAAAGAGGTGCATTACGCCCTGCGGGCTAATGCACCCTACGGTCCCGCGCGCCAGTCGCTAGAGCTTGCTGTCCTGATCGATCTGCGCGTCTTCGGCGGCGACGACGCTGAACTCGCTGGTCTCGGGATTGCGCCAGTGGAGTTCGCCCTTGCCGATGGAGAACCATGCGCCGTCCATCATGAGTTCGCCCTTGTCGAGGGCGGCGCGGACGAAGGGGAAGGTGAGCAGGTTGGTGAGAGACTGGCCGACGGCGCCGTGCTCGACGGCTTCCTGCCAGTCGCGGCTGGAAATGGTGGCGTCGTTGAGGACGGCGTCGCGGGCAGGGGCTGCGATCTCGACCCAAGGCGCGATGAAGCGGCCGATCGGGCGGTGGTCTGCGGCGGCCAGCGATGCTGCGATGCCGCCGCAGCCGCCATGGCCCATCACCAGGATGTGCGGGACTTTGAGTTGGGTGACCGCAAATTCGAGCGCGGCGGAGACGCCGTGCAGGCCGCCTGTCTCTTCATAAGGCGGCACGAGGGCGGCGACGTTCCTAACCACAAAGAGTTCGCCGGGGGCGGCGTCGAAGATCATGGCGGGGTCTGCGCGGCTGTCGGCGCAGGCGATGATCATGGTGGCGGGGCGCTGCTTGTCCTTCAGGCGATGGAAGAGATCGCGCGCCTCGCGATAGCGATTGCTGCGGAAACGCCGATAGCCGGCAATCAGGTCCTGCGCGTCGTCGGCGAAGTCGATCTGGGTAGGGCTGGACATTGTGCGCTGGCCCTAGCGAAGAACTCGGCGGGACGCAAACGCGGGCGGAACGAGATTGTTGGTTACCCGGCTGGAATGGCGGTTTTCCCGGCTGAAGCGCGCCCCGTTGACCATGTTGCGGCTTGGGAACAAGGTACGAAGAGTTCCGTAAGACTCCCGCCCTACGCTCAAGTGATCCGGCGATTTTCGCCCAGGACCAACCCGCATCCAGCCGGACGCGGGCAGTGTCGAGAGCCCGTCATGGACGACAGCGAAACCATTCCGCCGGACGAAGACGCCGAAAAGCGCCGCGTCGGGCCGAAGCGTTCGGAGGCTTCGACACGGGCTGTGCTCGAGGCGGCTTACCGGGAAATGTCCGAGCATGGCTGGCGCGGGTTTTCCGTCGATCGTGTCGCCAAGAACGCCAAGGCCTCGAAGCAGACAATCTATCGCTGGTGGAAATCGGCGGCGTGCCTGGCGGTGGATGCGGCGCTGGGAACGCTGGGCGAGGTGAAGCCGCCGAGTGCGAGCACGGATGTGCGCGACAGGATCGCGGCGCTCATCGATCCGATATTGGTTGCAGTACGCACAGGCGATGGCGCGCATGCCTGGCGCGCGGCTCTGCTGGCGGCGGCGGACGACCAGGACGCGGGCGAGACGTTCCGCGCGTGGTTTTCGGAGCGGGTGAAGATTCCGCTGCGCCATATCCTGGCGGAGCTGGCGCTCAAGGGATCGCTGCGGCGCGACTGGGACATTGACCTCGCGACCGAGCTGTTGTTCGGGCCGGTGTGGCACCGCTTGATTGCGATGCGCGGTCCGGTGCCGGAGAGCTATTCGCGGCGGCTGGTGGATAGCGTGCTGAAGGCGCTGTCGCCGGGGTAGGGCGCGGGGCTGAGTTCTTAGCTTGGGCAGAACGCGGGCGCTTGTTTCAAAGCGACGTCGCGTAGGTCGGAACTAGGTTCCACACCCCCCACCTGTCCGCCCCCCTTCGGGCGGGCGGGACCGTGTGGCGTGAGTTGGACAACGAACGATCAGGGTAAGCTGGAGCAACAGGGTCCCGCCCGCCCGAAGGGGGGCGGACAGGTGGGGGGTGGCTCGCCTTGTTCCGATTGAAGCGATGCGGCCGCTCTGGATTGAAGCGATGACGCCTCAAATCCGCAACGCCAGGCTGCCCCTTACGGCAACGTTCTTTTACTTCGTAACTCTGCCTCCGGCCTGTGGGCAGGCTTTCGGCGCGGGCGTAGGTTTCGCCTAGCGCCGCTGGTCGAGCGGCTGGCCTCGTTGGGAGGATGGACATGAAACTCGGACACAGGCTTCTGGTCGCGGCAGCCGCGATGAGTCTCATTGCAACGCCGGCGCTTGCCTCGAACGGCGGGGGCGGCGGAGCGGGTGGTGCGCCGAGCAGCATGCCTTCGGGCAAGCAGATCGACCCAGCCAAGCGCTATGCCGAGGGCGTGCAGCTGCTGCAGGCCAAGGATTACAAGAAGGCGCAGAAGGCGTTCGACGATGTGCTCGATGTCGCGGGCAAGGATCCCAACACCAACTTCATGATGTCGCTGTCGCTGATCGGGCAGGACAATGCGAAGGACGCGCGGAAATATCTGCGCAACGTCGTCAAGTATGACGCCAAGCACGTGCAGGGCCGCGGCTGGCTCGGCGCGGTGGAGGCCAAGCTCGGCGATGCGGGCAAGGCGAACGAGCAGAAGACGGCTCTTGTCGACATGAAGACGGCTTGTGCGGGGGCGTGTCCCGACGCGGCCAAGATCGACGCGGCGATCGCGCAGATCGATGCGGCGATTGCAGCGCCCACGGCGCCGCTGGTGTTGTCGGGCGAGATGGTTCAGTTCGCCTCGGCCAAGGATGGCGATGCGGCGTACTTTGCGGCGTCGGCGCTGATCAATGAGGGGCGGTATCAGGACGCGCTGTACTCGCTGCACAATGCAGCGTTGGCTCTCGGGCCGCATGCGGACGTGCTGACCTATCAGGGCTTCGCCAACCGCAAGCTGCATAACTACGATGTGGCGGTCGGCTTCTATTCGGCGGCGCTGAAGCTGAATCCGGAGCATCGCGGGGCGAACGAGTATCTCGGCGAGTATTTCGTCGAGACCCACCAGATGGCGAAGGCCAAGGCCCAGCTGGTGAAGCTCGAGAAGATCTGCACGTTCGGCTGCGAACAGGCCGAGGAACTGCGCCGCTGGATTGCGGGCGAGAAGTCCTGAGGCGGGGTCTTAGAACGGGGATCGGATAGGCGGCTGCGTTGTTCGCGGCCGTCTATTCGTTTTTGGAACTCGCGATGGAGCGGGACGACACCATCCACCCCCCACCTGTCCGCCCCCCTTCGGGCGGCCGGGACCGCGTGTCGCGAATTGGACAAAGAACGATCAAGGTAAGCTGGAGCAACAGGGTCCCGCCCGCCCGAAGGGGGGCGGACAGGTGGGGGGTGGCTCACCTCGTCCCAGCGTTGGCGGCTCTGTTCCTAGCGGCCGCCTGTTCGTCTGAGCCCGTCTCTACCGGCGAAGCGCTTAAGGCCAGCGACATTGTCCAGTTGCGGTGGATCGCCAGGGGCTCGGACCGGGTGGCGGTGCTGACGCGGCTTCCGCCGTCGTGCGAGGCTGCCGGAGAGACGGAGCAGCGCAGGCTGGGGAAGATTGCGTTCGAATCGCCGGCGCTGCTGGGCGGGGCGGCCGCGCGGATGGGACTGGCGTGTTCGTCCTGTCATCTCAACGGGCGGGGAAATGTGGATTTCTTTCTCGATGGTCTCTCCGACAAGGCGGGCATGGCGGATGTGACCTCGAGCGTGCTGTCGCGGGTGAGGGGGGATGGGAATTTCAATCCCAAGCCGATCCCCGATGTCGGACTGCGCGATGGCAAGCAGATCAAGGATCGGCGCGGGGCGGAGTTTGCGGCCAAGGTGCATGGGCTGGTCGAGGAGGAGTTCGATGGGCAGGTGGCGCCGAAGCCGGTGTTCGATGCGGTGATCGCCTATCTGGATGGGCTCGATCCGGCGGCGTGCGGGACGCGGGCCGTGTGGGTTGATCCCTTGCGCGACCTCGATGCGGTCCATGCGGCGTATGACGGGGCGCTCGCTGCGCAGGACAAGGACGTGAGTCTCTTCTACCTGCGCGCAGCGCGGGCGCGGCTGGAGCGTATCCATGAGCGTTACGCAGCGCCGGAGCAGGGGGCGATCCGGCAGGAACTGGTCGACATCAGCCGCGGGATGGAAGTCCTCGCCGATGCGATCCGGACGGACAGGAAGATTTCCGTCTTCGAGCCCGGTTGGGACAAATTGCTGGTGAGATTGCTCGGCGAAGCCCCGCGATCACTCTATGATCCGGAGGTATTGCGTGCGGCGCTTGCTGCTGAAGGCGCGGCGCAGTCAATGCCAAAGGGCTAGCCATCTAAGCACTAGACAGGGCTTCGGAAGCCTCCTATATGCCCGCTCGAACTAGTTCTCACATCGAAGCGGCGGCCCCGGGAACTGGGCCGCCGCTTCGCGTTTCGGGCTGTGTTTTCGGGACTTTATCGAAGGAATTGACCGCTTCATGCGGGCGTTGAGCGAACTTGAGATCCGCATCCTCGACATGATCGAGCCGGTGGCGAAGGCCCAAGGGCTCGAGGTCGTGCGCGTGCGCGTGATGGGCTCGCAGACGCCGACGCTGCAGATCATGGCGGAAAAGCCGGATGGCACGATGAGCGTGGCGAACTGCGCCAAGTTCTCGCGCGCGCTCAATTCGATCCTCGAGACCGAGGATCCGATTGCGGGGGAGTATGCGCTTGAAGTGTCCTCGCCCGGGATCGACAGGCCGCTGACGCGCGAGGGCGATTTCGCGAAGTGGGTGGGGCACGAGGTGAAGATCGAGCTTGCGATGGCCACCCCCGAAGGGCGCAAGCGGTTTCACGGCTTCATCGAGGGCGAAGACAAGGATGGCGTCGGCATCACGCTCAAGGATGGCGGGGCCGTGAAGCTGGCCGTGGGCGACATGGTGAAGGCGCATCTCGTTCTGACGGACAAGCTGATCCAGGACGCGCGCAAGCGGGGCGCGGCCCCGGCGCAGGATCTGGCCGAGGGTGAGACGCCCGAGGAGTTCGACGAGGTCGAGGAAGACGCCGAAGACGGGGACGAAGATCCGGACGACGCGGATGACGACGAAGAATTCGAGTCCGAGGACGACGAAGATTTTGAAGATGACGAAGACACAGACGAGGACGAAGAAGCGTCCGCGTCGCACAAGAAGGAGTAGCTGATGGCCACCGCCGGCATTTCCGCCAACCGGGCCGAGATCCTGCAGATCGCCAACGCGGTCGCGCAGGAAAAAGGCATCGACAAGCGCATCGTCCTTGAGGCGATGGAAGAGGCGATCCAGAAGGCCGCGCGCTCGCGCTATGGCCTGGAGCACGACATCCGCGCCGAAATCAACCCGGATTCGGGCGAGCAGCGCCTGTGGCGTGTGCAGACCGTGGTCGAGCTGGTCGAGAACCCGGTGACGCAGATTTCGGTCGCCGACGCCAAGAAGATTGATGGCGAGGCGGAAGTCGGCCACGAGCTGCGCGAAGAGCTGCCGCCGTTCGATTTCGGCCGCGTCGCGGCGCAGACGGCCAAGCAGGTGATCACCGGCAAGGTCCGTGAAGCCGAGCGTTCGCGCCAGTACAACGACTTCAAGGACCGCGTCGGCGAGATCATCAACGGCACGGTGAAGCGCGTCGAGTACGGCCATGTGATCGTCGACCTCGGCAAGGCCGAAGGCGTGATCCGCAGGAATGACGGCATCCCGCGCGAGAACTTCAACACGGGCGACCGTGTTCGGTCGTACCTGTATAAAGTGTCGAGCGAGGCCAAGGGGCCGCAGATCTTCCTGTCGCGCTCGCACCCCAGCTTCATGATTGCGCTCTTTGCTCAAGAGGTTCCCGAGGTCTACGAGGGCGTGATCGAGATCAAGGCCTGCGCCCGTGACCCGGGATCGCGCGCCAAGATCGGCGTGTTCAGCCATGACAATTCCATCGACCCGGTCGGCGCCTGCGTCGGCATGCGCGGCGCGCGCGTGCAGGCGGTTGTCTCCGAACTCGGCGGCGAGAAGATCGACATCATCCCGTGGTCGGGCGACGATGCGACGTTCATCGTCAACGCGCTGCAGCCGGCAGAAGTCTCGAAAGTCGTGATCGACGAGGAAGAAGGCCGCGTGGAAGTCGTGGTGGAAGAAAGCCAGTTCCCGCTGGCGATCGGCCGCCGCGGGCAGAATGTGCGTCTGGCCTCCCAGCTGACCGGCTGGCAGATCGACCTGATGACGGAAACCGCTGATTCCGAGCGCCGTCAGCGCGAATTCAAGGAGCGCACGGACCTGTTCCAGAAAGCCCTCGACGCAGACGAGACGCTGGCCCAGCTGCTGGCGTCCGAAGGTTTCGAGACGGTCGAAGAGATCGCCTATGTCGAGATCGAACAGCTCGCCTCGATCGAAGGGTTCGATGAGGAAGTGGCTGCGGAACTCCAGCAGCGTGCGCGTGAATATCTCGAGAAGCTCACCCGTGAGCTCGACGAGAAGCGCAAGGAACTCGGCGTTGTCGACGAGATTGCGTTCATGGAGAACGTGACCCCGCAGATGGCGGTGAAGTTCGGCGAGAATGGCGTCAAGACGATCGAGGATCTCGCCGGCCTGGTGCCGGACGACCTCGTCGGCTGGAAAGAGCCGGGGCCGGACGGCAAGCAGAAATTCGTCCCGGGCCTGATCGACAAGGGCGAGATGAGCCGCGAGGACGCCGAGCTCTTCATCCTGAAGGCGCGGGTCGTGGCCGGCTGGGTCGAGCCGCAGGCGCTGGAAGATGCGCTCGCGGCGCGTGCGGCTGCTCTCGATGCGGAAGAGGCGGCCCTTGATGCCTCGGGCGGCGAGGCGCCTGGCGAGACGGCTCGCAGCCGAGGTGATGACCTGTTCAACCTGAAAGGTGCGAATGCCTCCGGCAGCGACACCTGATCATGATGAACCGGCTCCAAGTGGGCTGAATGGCCCTGCCGAGCCGGAAACCTCCGTCCCTGAAACGGACGGGGGGCCGCTGCCGAGTGGAAAAAAAAAATCTGCGGGAAACGTGGCCGGAAACGGATCGCGTGACCCCGATCGCCGCTGCGTGGCGACGATGGAGAGCTTGCCCCAGTCCCGGATGATCCGCTTCGTGCTGTCCCCGGAAGGGGAGGTGACGCCCGATCTCGCAGCCCAGCTTCCCGGCCGCGGCGCTTGGGTTACGGCAAACCGGGACGCACTGGAGCTGGCGCTGAAGAAGGGCGCGTTCGCACGGGCCTTCAAGGCGCAGGTGAAGCTTCCGCAAGATCTGGCGGGTCTCATCGAAAAGCTGCTTGTTTCCAAAGCCCTGAGCCAGTTGGGACTGGTAAGACGCGCAGGCGATCTCATATTGGGGTACGAACAGGTGCGGGAAGCCATCGCTTCGGCGCGGCCTGCCTGCCTGATCGAGGCGTCCGACGGGGCTCAGGACGGGCGCGGCAACATCCTGGCGCTGCTCAAGGGGGTCCATGGACCCCAGGACTGGCAGCGGGATGAGGTGCAGAAGTCTGGTTCCGATACCGGGCCGGAAGCTGGGCCGGACGGGGTTTCCGGACTAGATAAACGGTTTGAAAACCGCGGACTTCCGCCTGTCGTGGGCTGTTTTTCAGCTGACGAATTGGGCATGGCCTTGGGACGGGAGCGTGTGATACACGCATGCCTCAAACAGGGCCGTTTCGCGACTAGCTGGGCGGGGGAGCTGGCAAGGCTTTCCGGGTTCCGGCCTGTCTGGCTTGAAGGATGGGCCCCGCCAACCGGGACCTGACAATTTCGAAAGGCTCGCCGCCGGGCGCTTCAGCCACGGCCTCGGGCTGCAACAGAAGAGACTTGATGAGCGATACCAAGGACACGGACAACACGCAGCGCCGCCCGCTTACTCTCAAGCGGTCGGACACAGGCACCGTGAAGCAAAGCTTCAGCCATGGCCGCTCCAAGCAGGTGTCGGTCGAGGTCAAGAAGAAGAAGGTGGTGGTAACGCCCGGGGCTGCGCCCAAGGTCGTCCGCCCCGAGCCCGAGAAAGCTGCAGCTCCGGCGGCAGCGCCGACGGCTGCGCAGAAGGCCGTCGAGAAATCCACGCTCTCCGAGGCCGAGCTGAAGGCGCGCCAGGCCGCGATCGCCCAACGCAAGGTGGATGAAGAGCGCCGCAGGGCCGAGCAGGAAGCCATTGCCGAAGCCGACCGCCGCCGCGCCGAGGAAGCCAAGCGGCTTGCCGATGCCGAGAAGGCCCGCGCCGAAGCGCCGGCTGCGCGCGTCGAAGTTGCGGGCGGTGAAGAAGAAGATGATCGCCCCGGGCGAGGCGGCGGCGGAGCTTTCCGCCGCGAGGCTGGTGGCCGTGGCGGACCTGCGCCCCGTGGGCCAGGCGGACCGGGCGGAGCAGGACGTGCTCCTGCTGGCGCAGCGCCGCGCGGGCCGGGTGGACAAGTACGTGTGCGGCCGGACCAGGACCGGGGCCCGCGCCCCGGCGGGCCGAGACCGCCAGGCGATCGTGGACCGCGTCCGGCTGGACCGGGCGGAGATCGTGGACCGCGTCCCGCAGGCGGACCGGCGCGTCCGGGCGGGCCGCGTCCTCTTGCGCCGCTCGATATGGATGAAGCGCCTTCGCTCAGCGAACTCGGCGGCCGCGTCAAACAGAAGAAGACAACCGGCGACAGCGATGGCGAAAAGACGCATCGCGCGGCCAAGGACGAGCCCAAGCGCCGTCAGGGCAGGCTGACCATTTCGGCGGCCCTTGGAGACGACGAGGAACGTCAGCGTTCCTATGCCGCAGTGAAGCGTGCGCGCGAGCGTGAACGCGACCGGCGCCTCAAGATGGCCGGTGGAGCGGGCGAGAAAGTCTCCCGCGAAATCATCCTGCCCGAGACCATCACGGTGGCCGACCTCGCCAACCGCATGAGCGAGCGGCAGGCGGACGTCATCAAGTTCCTGATGCAACAGGGCGAGCTGATGCGCTCGACCGACGTGCTGGACGCCGACACGGCGCAGCTGATCGTCGAGGAATTCGGCCACACTGTGAAACGTGTTGCGGAATCCGACGTCGAGGCCGGGCTTGAAGGCCAGGAAGACATCGACGACCACCTCGAATCGCGCCCGCCCGTGGTCACGGTCATGGGCCACGTCGACCACGGCAAGACATCGCTGCTGGATGCGCTGCGCCAGACCGACGTTGTGTCGGGCGAGGCCGGAGGCATCACCCAGCATATCGGCGCCTACCAGGTCCAGCTGAAGTCGGGCCAGAAGATCACCTTCCTCGACACCCCCGGCCACGCGGCGTTCTCGTCCATGCGGGCCCGCGGCGCCAACGCCACGGACATCGTCATCCTCGTGGTGGCGGCGGACGACGGCGTGATGCCCCAGACGATCGAGGCGATCCAGCACGCGAAAGCGGCAGGCGCGCCGATCATCGTTGCGGTCAACAAGGTCGACAAGCACGACGCCGATCCGAACAAGGTCCTCACCCAGCTCCTGCAATACGACGTGCAGGTCGAAGCGATGGGCGGCCAGACGCCGGCCGTGCAGGTCTCCGCCCTGAAGAAGACCGGGCTTGATGAACTCACCGACACGATCACGGCCCTGGCCGAGATCCTCGAACTCAAGGCCAACCCGGATCGCGACGCCGACGGCGTGGTGATCGAGTCCAAGCTCGACAAGGGCCGCGGCTCGGTTGCAACCGTGCTGATCAACCGCGGCACGCTGAAGCGCGGCGACATCATCGTCGCCGGCGCCCAGTGGGGCAGGGTCAAGGCGCTCAACAACGAGCGTGGACAGATGCTGGAGACGGCAGGCCCGGCGACGCCGGTCGAAGTCCTCGGCCTCGACGGCTCGCCCGATCCGGGCGATGCGGTCGTGGTGGTCGAAAACGAACAGCGTGCGCGCGAGATCATCGACTACCGCGTCCGCACCAAGCGCAACAAGTCGGGCGCAGGCGTTCGCACCTCGCTCGACCAGATGCTGGCGCGCCTCAAGGAAGGCGGCCCTGCCACCCCGGGCGGCCTCAAAGAGGCGTCCTTCATCGTCAAGGGCGACGTGCAGGGTTCAGTGGAAGCGATCACGCAGTCACTCGAGAAACTGTCGACCGAAGAAGTCCGGGCGCGTGTCGTGCTCAGCGGCGTGGGCGGGATTTCGGAAAGCGACGTGCAGCTTGCTGCCGGCGCTGGCGCACCGATCATCGCGTTCAACGTCCGCGCCAACAAGCAGGCGCGGGACCTGGCCGAGCGCGAAGGCGTCGAGATCCGGTACTACTCGATCATCTACAACCTGATCGACGACGTGAAGGCGGTGCTCTCGGGCATGCTGGCGCCGGAACGCCGCGAGACGTTCCTTGGCTATGCCGAAATCCTGCAGGTCTTCCAGATATCCAAGGCCGGCAAGGTCGCGGGCTGCCGCGTCACCGAGGGTCTGGTGCGCCGCGGTTCGGGCGTCCGCCTGCTGCGCGACAACGTGGTGATCCACGAAGGCACGCTCTCGACGCTCAAGCGCTTCAAGGACGAAGTCGCCGAGGTGAAGCAGGGCATGGAATGCGGCATGGCCTTCGTGAACTACCAGGACATCCGCGAAGGCGACCAGATCGAGTGCTTCGGCGTCGAGATGATCGAGCGGAAGCTGGAGTAGGGCGCAACGCCGTCGAAGCAATACAAACCTCGGGGCGCTGGCTCCGGGGTTTTGCTTTTTGGCGGGCTTGCGCAGGGCTTATCGCGCGCGGCAGTGTGGCTGCCGGAGGCTGTCCTTGAACCAGCAGTTCACTATCGACTATCGGGCCGAGGAGGCTGCCGCTTCGCGCAAGGCGCTGAACCGCGTGCTCTATGGCGGGCGGCGGTGGATGCCGGCGATGGGGATCATCGTGCCGGCGGCGCTCTATGTCGGCTTCGTGCTGCACGCCAACTGGACGGCGTGGATGGGGATATGGACGACAACGGTGATCGTGGCGGTCGGCGTCGTGGTGCTGCTTTACATCCGCTTCGCGGCGCCGCGGATCAACAGGAGGCTGTTCGAGCGCGCATCCGGCGTGGCGCGGCTGGAGGGGCGGCAGATCGGCTATGAGTTCACGGACGAAGGCTTCCATATCCGCACGGAATTCTTCGAGGGGTTCCAGAGATGGGCGGGCGTCGACCGGGTGATCGACGATGGCAAGATGATCCTCATCGTGCTGGGACCGAACGCGAATTTTCTTCCCCAGCGGCTGTTCGTGTCGAAGGAACAGAGGAAGGCGTTCGCGGCCTGGCTGCTTGAGCGCCTGACCCCGGAGGCGCGGGCCCGAAGCAGGATTCATTAGGCCGGGCAGCGGCGTAGCGGCGTAAAGTTCCCCGCAACTACGTCCTGCGGCGCCCTCCAAAAGCTGGCTGCGCGCGCGGCGCTGTTTCACTTCGTTACAGAAAGCCGGGCGGCCGAGGGCCGATCGGTGAAATTGAACGGATCGGCTGAACGGCACATTCACCACACGTTGGCATAGTGGGCGCTCAATGGTCCCCGGAGAAATTCCGGAGACTGGAACACGCGCGAGGGAGCATTCCCGATGATGCACCAGGCCTCGATCCTCTTTTCCTTCATGGTGCTCGTGATGGGCGGCGTGTGGCTGGCCATGGTCCAGCTCGGCGGCGAGAAGCCTGCCGTGCAGTCGGACATGCCGACGATGGTTGCGATGGCCGATGCGGCTTCGACGCCTGTGTCGCTGCTGAACTAGTGATCGTTCCGGCGAGGCCGTTGGGGCGCCAATCCGGCGCCGCTGGAATCGAGCCGCGACACGGCAAGGCCAACCACCCCCCACCTGTCCTCCCCCCTTCGGGCGGGAGGGACCGCGCGGTGGGAGTTGGACAACGAACGACGATTGCCGACGCAGCGGCAGATGCCTGACCGATTGTAAGCAAGAGCACCAGGGTTCCTCCCGCCCGAAGGGGGGAGGACAGGTGGGGGGTCGTGGGCCTAGTTCTGGCGACCGCTTTCAACTCGGCGACCCTGCTAGCCGCGCCGCACCATTCCGCGGCGGTAAAGCATGCATTTCCGCTTCTTCACTCCAAAAACTCACCGAATTGTGCGCGACAGCCGCCCTCGGGAGCCGTAAATTCGCGGCCAAAGAAGACGTCTCGAGGGAGGAGCAGATGCGGAAATTGAAAGTGCGGAGCCTTGCCGGCTGCGCGGTGGTTGCGATGGCTCTGGCGGCGCCGGTGTTCGCGCAGGCGGGGCCGGCTGCGGGCTCGCCAGGCAAGATCGACGTGAAAGTTCTTTCGACCAAATACAATCTCGTCTCGGGCGGGGATGCTCTGGTCGAGGTGAAGGCGAGCGACGGCGCAAGGGCGAGCGATCTGCGCGTGACGTTGAACGGGCGCACGCTGGTGACGCCGCTGAAGTTCGACCAGGCGAGCAACTCGCTGAAGGGCGTCGTCACTGGCCTCGATGATGGCGGTAACTGGCTGCAGGTCTCCGCACCCTCGGGCTTTACGGTGAGCCAGCCCCTGATCAACTATCCAATCTCGGGGCCGATCCTCTCGGGCCCGCACATGACGCCCTATGAGTGCCGCACGGAAGAGAGCGGGCTGGGCGCAGCGACTGACGAAAACTGCTCGGCGCCGACCAAGTACGAATATTTCTACAAGTCGACCGGCCCCGCGACAGGCACGGGCGCGGCGGCGACGCAGTTCAAGGCGTTGGCCAATCCCAAGGGCGCGCGTCCTGCGGATGTCGCCACAGCGACGACGATCGATGGGCGGAGCGTCCCCTATATCGTTCGGGTCGAGAGCGGTGTGATCAACCGCTCGATCTATCGCATCGCCGTGCTGGATGATCCCTCGACCGATGCAGTGGCCGATGGCTGGAACGGGCGGCTGGGCGTTACCTTCGGCGGTGGCTGCGGTACGCAGTACAACCAGGGGACCAACCAGGCCAATTCGATCCTGTCGGATCTCTATCTCTCGCGCGGCTTTGCCTATGCCAACTCGACCGAGCTGGTGAACCAGCAGCACTGCAACCAGGTGCTGCAGGGCGAGACGCTGATGATGATCAAGGAGCATTTCACCGAAGCCTATGGCGTTCCGAAATGGACGGTGGGCACGGGCGGATCGGGCGGATCGATCCAGCAGATGGTGATCACGCAGATGTATCCCGGGCTGCTCGACGGCTTGCAGCCGTCGTTGAGCTTCCCGGATTCGTCCATGCAGACGGCGGATTGCGGCCTGCTCCAGAATTTCTGGAAGACGGCTGCTGGCAAGAAGTGGAGCCAGGAGAAGAAATCGGCGGTGGAAGGATACACGGCCGGCACGTGCGGATCGTGGGAGCGTTCGTTCGTGCGCACCATCCAGGCGGCGTTTGCCGATGGATGCTCGCTCAACGACAAGTCGCTGATCTACGATCCCAAGAAGAACAAGAAGGGCGTGCGCTGCACCACGCAGGAAATGCGGGTCAACATCTACGGCAAGGACCCGAAGACGGGCTTTGCGCGGCGGCCAATCGACAATGTCGGCATCCAGTACGGGCTGAATGCGCTCAACGCCGGCACGATCTCGGTCGATGATTTCCTGCAGGTCAACGACAAGATCGGCGGCAATGATCCCGATGGCGGCTTCGGGCCGAAGCGGTCCGTCGGCGACACCGAGGCGATCAAAGCGATCTACACCTCGGGCCTGTTCAATACGTTCAAGAATCTGGACACGGTGCCGATGCTGCACTACCGCACCTACAACGACACGCTGACGCCGGGCGACATCCACGACCGTCACCGCGACCTCACCATCCGCGCGCGGCTGGAGAAGGCGACAGGCGCATCCGACAACCAGGTGATCTGGGTGGCGGACAGGGCGCCGGGCCGGGGAACTCCGGCGACGGTGAACCTTGCGCCGATCGCGCTCGACACCATGACCAAGTGGCTGGATGCGATGGCGGCGGATTCTTCCCCGCTGACGCATGCAAAGGTCGTCAAGAACAAGCCTGCCGATGCGCAGGACGCCTACTGGACGCCGGACGGCAAGCGCGTGAACGAGAAGGCGAGCTGGGATGCAACCACGTCCTGGAACAAGACCTATCCCGTGCACACCGAACCAAGGATCGAGGCCGGCGCGCCCATCGCCAACGACATCATAAAGTGCCAGCTGAAGCCGGTGGATTTCACCGAGTACAAGGTGAAGTTCTCCAAGGCGCAGCAGACCAAGATGAAGTCGGTCTTCAAGGACGGCGTGTGCGACTGGTCGAAGCCGAGCGTCGGCTATTCGTTCATCAAGGGGACGTATCAGAAGTACTGATCGGCTGAAATTTGAGTCATGCGAGCCGCCGGACTGGCAAGGTCCGGCGGTTTCGTTTTTTATTGCTGGCCCGGTGGGGCAGGAGAGCGGCGTGAGTGAAGTCAGGCAGGATAGCGCTCAACGCGATATCGCCCGGGCGATCATCTTTATTCTTGTGGTCGTGGCCGGCTTCCTCGTGGCGGGGTTTCTGACGATCATGTCGAACGTCGGCTTCTTCGGTCCGGCAGCTGGCAAGGGCCCCAAGGCCGAAGCCGGATACAAGGCGGCTGCGCCGGTGATCGAGGCGCTCGAGAAGTGGCGGGTTGCGAAGGGCGGGTATCCCGAACAGCTGGCGGCGCTGGCGCCGGATTATCTGCCTGATGTTCCGCTCGGGCCGCAGGACCGTGAGTTGCTGTATGAGCGCGTGGGCGAAAGCTATGCGCTGACGTTTCGCTACGAAGGTCCGGGCATGAATTCCTGCACGTATGCGCCGGGCGCGGAGTGGCGCTGCAGCGGGCTGATCTAGTTCGGCCCGTTCGTTCTGCCGCCGATGATGCCGTTGTAGCGGCCGACTGCCGTGTTGATGTCCTGCCGCTCGCGGCCGAGGGGTTCGGAGAGGAACGCATCGAGGATGTCGATCGCGGCGCGCTGGGTTTCTTCCGGGCCGCGGCTGCCGCCGATCACGAGCGAGAGGGCGAAGCGGCCGGGTGGTGCGAAGAACAAGGGCGCGTCGGTGAAGCTGAAGTGATTGGCGGTGTGAATCTCGTAGGCCCAGCCGGGGCCGGCGAGATTGGCGAGAAGCTCCTTGTTGTGGGCGATGTTGTCTTCCGAGCGGCCGGATTCGCCGTGATCGCTGTCGAGAAGGAGGAAGGGTTGGGTGAGGTGTTCCTTCCACACATCGCCGTAGAGCGTGCCGTCGATATTGGCGGCGGCTGCAACGCGCGGGTCGTGGGCGGCGGTCAAGGCCGCAGCAGCGCCGCCGAAGGAATGGCCGATGACGGCGACGTGCTGGAGATCGATGTAGCGGGACAGGTCTCCGATCGCAGCGGGGCGGGAGAACTGGTCGATGACGAAGGAGATGTCGCGAGAACGCAGATTGAGCTGGGACGCCATGAAATCGTCCCGCTCGGCCTGGGTTCCGCCGGCGGGGAAGGTGTTGGCGTCGGCGACGATGCTGCCGTCGGCAAGTTCGGTGACGGCGGATTCGTACGGGTGGTCGAGCGTGACGACGAAGTATCCGCGTGAGGCGAGGCCCGCGGCGAGACCGGAATAGACGGCGCGGACGGCGCCGTAGCCGGGCGAGAAGATCACCACGGGCCAGGGCTTGTCCTTGAGGATGGCGGCGTCCTCGGCGGCGTGCGTGTCGACGGCGCCGAAGCTCTTCAGCATGAAGCCGGGGAAGAGCGAGACCTGGGCGGGCAGGGCCTTGAGGCCGTCCATGTATACGGAATGCTTTTCCTTTGCGCCCGGGCCCACGGGATACCAGGTCTGGGCAATGACGTTGCGCTTGTCGTCGAGCAGGGGCGTGGCGGGTTCGGCGCGCGCTTCATCGACCCAACGGAAGATCTCGGTTCCGACGGCGTAGGGGCCGCTGGGCTTGGGCAGGACGGGGACGGGCAGGAAGAGTGCGAAGGGGGCGATGACGATGAGGGCGGCGATGGCAAGGCTCGCGCGTGCGGCAAGGCCTGCAAGGCGGGAGGGGAATTTCGCGTTGGTGAGCGAGAGCAGGGCGAAGATCGCGATCAGGACGTAAGCCGGGATGAACTGCCAGTAGAAGCCCTCGAGGAGCAGCTGGAGCGCGGCGATGGCGGCGAGCGCGACCGGCGCTAGGCGCAGGAAACGGCGCTGGTAGGTCGGGGCGAAAATCCACCAGAGGGTTGTCGCGGCTATGGCGGCGAGGAGGAAGTAGTCGAGGAGGGACACGCGGGGCTCCGACGATGGCCACGCCTTCTCGCTGCAAATTGGGTCCGTGTCACGGCGGAAGCGTGGAGCGGCGCCCTCCAGATTTTCGCTCAATCAATTGCGTTGGAACTAGGCGAGCCACCTCCCACCTGTCCGCCCCCCTTCGGGCGGGCGGGACCATGTTGCTGCAGCTTACCCGGATCGTTCTATGTCCAATTGGTGAAACGCGGTCCCGCCCGCCCGAAGGGGGGCGGACAGGTGGGGGGTGGTTGGCCTTGCAGGGTGTTGGTGAGAAGCCTGCCTACACACCGAAGCTCAATCATCATCCTTCACGAAGCGGCGGATTTCGCGCTCCAGTTTGGGATGCAGGGGGAGGCTGGGGTCGGTGTAGGTGGCGAGGTTGGCGGCGCGGTCGGCGGGGGCTTCCTTGAGGATGTGGTTCATGCCGTTGATGATTTCGAGCTTGGTGCGCGGCGCCTTGTTGAGGAGCTTCGCGTCCTCGAGGCTGACCTGCATGTCGGTCGAGCCTTGGATGATGAGCGACCGCCGCTTCGCGTTGCGGAGCACCTGGACGGGATCGGCGGCCATTTCGGAGATGAGGAAATCCTGCACGGGCGGGGCGAAGAGCGGCATCAGGGCGGCGGGCATTGTCGAGGTGTCGACATGGCGGCCGGCTTCGAGTTCGGCGATGGCGGCGAGGGCCGGTTCAAGGAGAGGGGCGTTGGCGGGGTTGGCTTTCAGCTGTTCGCGCAGCACGTCGCCCAGCTTGCGCCCGGGGCCGGAGACGAGAATCAGGCCGCAGACATCCTTGCGTCCCTGAGCGGCGGCCGAAACCATCAACGCGCCTTCGGAATGGCCGAGCAGGAAGACGCATTTGCGGCCTGTTTCGGCGCGGATGGCGTCGATCCAGGCGCGGTAATCCTGGGCGTATTGTTCGACGGTCACGGCGTTGGCGTCGCCTGCAGCAGCGCTGCCGAACATGCCACGCTTGTCGACGCGCACCGTGGCGATGCCGTCTTCGAAGAGCGCTTCGGCGAGGAGCTTGTAGGACTGGGCCCCAACGCCGAACGGGTTGTTGCCGTCGCGGTCGGTGGGGCCGGAACCGGGGACGATCAGCACGACGGGGGATTTCTTGCCCGGGCTGAGCAGCGTGCCGTGCAGGTCGCCCGCGGTGATCTCGTGGTTGACGGGGATGGCGTTGGTGGAGCGACTGCCGATGCCTTCGAAAACATCGCCGATGACGCCGGCGACGACGCCGAACGCAACCATGCCACCAACTGCCGCCGCGACGGCGCCGCCCGCTTTCTTGGCTTTCTTCTGGGCCTCTTCGACCTGTTCTTTCTTTTGGCTCTCGGAAGAGGAGAAGACATGCTTCCTGAGCATGTTGCCGACAATGCCTTCAGGCAGCATGGCGGCGATGGCTTCGCCTTCGGCGCTTACGGACATGGCGGTCTTGCCGGATCTCTTCTCCATGCCCCTTGCGAGGATGGTGACGAAGAGGCCGGCGACGGTCAGCGCGAGGCCGCCGAGGACGATCCAGAGCGCAAGCTGAACAGTGATCACGCGTGTCCCCTGGTTCCAAGGTAAAGAGAGAAGGCGAGCAAGAGAGCGATGATGGTGATGGCCCAGAGCAGCTGGGCGCTTTGCCAGACGCCGGCCTCGCTTGCTCCCGCTTTCCCGCTGCTGCGGATGGAGGTGAAGCCCAGCATGCCGATAAGGAGTGCGAGCAATCCGCAGAGCATCCAGGCAAACGGCAACGCCATCTCGTCCTCCCTTCGTTATCCACACATTGCGCTTGACTTTCTCCGCAGTCAATATCAAAGTGATATCACTTCGATACTAATCGAAGCAGGGACTTAATCCGGAGGGACATCACGTGATTGCCCACAAGAAGACCCAGGAAAAACCCGCGAGCACAGGCTCGGGCGGTTTCCTGCTCGTACTCGGGCTCGCCGGCTTCATCGCCACGATCTGGCTGTTCATCCAGGGCATCGCGACCGCCGAGGCGGATGGCGATGGCGCCATGGTGCTCCTCTATATCGGCGGGGCGGTGATCGTGCTGCTCGCCTCGATCCTGATCCTGTGCGGGCTCTACTCGCTGCAGCAGAATGAAAGCGCGGCGATCACGCTGTTCGGCAACTACAAGGGCACGGACAAGAAGCCGGGCCTGCGCTGGGTGGTGCCATGGTATTCGCGCAAGAAGATCTCGCTGCGCGTGCGCAACGTGACGTCCCAAACTTTGAAAGTGAACGACAAGAAGGGCAACCCGATCGAGATCGCGGCCGTCGTCGTCTGGCGCGTGGTCGATACCGCGCAGGCGATGTTCGACGTCGATAACTACGACACCTTCGTCAACATCCAGATCGAGACATCGCTGCGCGAGATCACCTCGCACTTCGCCTACGATCATGGCGAGGGAGAAGAGCCCACCCTGCGCGCCGATGGCGTGAAGGTCGGCGAAATGCTCGCCGAACGGCTGCAGGAGCGTGTCGCGGTGGCGGGCTTGGCGGTCGATGAGGCGCGGCTTTCGCACCTCGCCTATGCGCCTGAAATCGCCTCCTCGATGCTGCGCAGGCAGCAGGCCGAGGCGGTGCTGGAGGCGCGCGCCAAGATCGTCACGGGCGCAGTCTCGATGGTCGAAAGCGCTCTGCTGCAGCTCTCCGAGCGCAAGATCGTGGAGCTCGACGACGAGCGCAAGGCGGCGATGGTCTCGAACCTTCTTGTGGTTCTGTGCGCTGATCGTGAGGCCCAACCGGTCGTCAATACGGGTTCGCTCTACCAGTAGCGTCAGGCAACAGGCCAGAAGCCGGGCCAGAAACAAAGAAGGGGCGGCATGCCATCGCCCGGGAAAAAATCCTTCGCCCTCAGGCTCGATCCGGCGCTCCACGCCGCGATCGAGCGGATGGCTGGCCAGGAGCTGCGCTCGGTCAACGCCGAGATCGAGTTCCTGCTGCGCGAAGCGCTGAAGAAGCGCGGGGTGAAGGTGGCGCCGGAGGGCGAGGGGAAGTAGGGACGATCTGTGTGGATGAGATCAAGCTTCGCACGAGAAGAAGATACTTCGCGCATTCTCATGCATCGGGGCTAGGCCGCCCACCCCCCACCTGTCCGCCCCCCTTCGGGCGGGCGGGACCGCGTTGGGCGAGTTGGACGTTGAACTTCAATCCTTGAAGCGGCAGCCAGAACCAATTGTCGGGCAAGCAAGCGCATCACGGTCCCGCCCGCCCGAAGGGGGGCGGACAGGTGGGGGGTGTGGAACCTTGTTCTGCTTTTTCGTGAAGCCCTAAACCTGCGTATCAGGCCTTGGTATCCAGCAGCGCGTCCATCATCTCGCTTTCGGTGCGCACGACTGCGAGGTTGGCGGTGAAGCTGTAGGTCGCCATGGCGAGGGCGACGACTTCATCGGCAGGGTCGATGTCGGGCGCGGCGACATAGCCGCCTGAGTTGGCGTAGGGCGCGCTCGGGTCATAGGCCAGCAGGGGCTCGCGCGAGGCCGGGGCGATCTGCGCCGAAACGCCGCCGGCGGCTACGGACGATTGCAGCACTTCGAGGGGCGTGTAGGGTGCGGGGCCGTTCTCGCCGCGCACTGCCCCGTTGGACCTTGTGTTGGCAAGGTTGCTCGCAGCCGCCTGCACCCGCAGCGAGGCTGCGTTGAGGCCGGACAGGGCGATGGAGGCGATAGCGCTCATCACGCCAGAATGCCTGAGCGAGGCGAAGGCTGAGTGGCCGCGATCAGTGCAATTTCATCGAAATTGCAAGCGTCAGGCCGACGCCTCGACCGGGACTTCGGTGAGGCCCGCGCCCCTGGGGTCGAACCCGGGCGGCCAGGTCGTGTCCGCGTCGTAGACGGTTTCCTTGCTGAACTTGGCTGAAGGCAGGTTCTTGGCCTTGTCCAGCTGCGCCCCGCCGAGATGCGCGCCCCGCAGGTCGGCATTCTCGAGGTCTGCGTCTGCAAACACGACTTTCGCGAGCACCGTCTTGCGAAAGATTGTGCCCTTGAGGATCGCCCGGCGCAGGCTGACTTCGGAGAGATTGGCCTCGAAGAAATCGGCGTAGGTGCAGTTCACATCGGCCCAGTAGGCCTTGTCCATGTGGATGAGCTGGAGGTTGAAGTCCTTGATCTGGAAGGGCGGGTTCTTCTTCGGCAGGCCGGCGAAGATCTTGCCCAGCTCATCGGCGATGTACTTGGCCTCGGGGATCTCCATCGTCTCGTCTCTCAGGCGGGCGAACAGCGCGGCAATGATGGTCATCGCTTCGCGCATGCGGTCGGTCTCGTGGGCGACATGCGTCTTGCTGGTGTCGAGATTCTCGCGGACCATGGAGACGAGACCTGCCGTTGCAAAGCTCTGGCGGGCGGGATCCTTGTCGGACAGCTCGCTCATGAGGCGGAGCGTGTATTCCTCGCGGCGCCCGGCGCGTGCGTGGGCGTTCTGCACTTCGATCAGGCGCTTTTCCGAATTGCTCTTCCACATATAGCCGAGCGCAAGCGGGACGAGGGCGATCAGCGCGCCGAGCAGGGGACCGAAGGCCAGCATCACATCGAGGAAGCCGTTCTGGTTGCGCTGCCTGAGCGACAGGGTTTCTTCCTGGAGCTTCTGGGCTTCCTGCTTGAGCTGGTCGTTCTCGGCCTTCAGCTTGAAGGCCTCCTGGCAGCTCTTGATGAAGTCGATGTCCTTTTCGTTGGCCTCTTCCAGGGCAGTCCTGGAGCAGACGCGGATGGCGGCGGCGTCGGCAGCCGTGGCTGCCGGCGGAGTGGTTGCGGGCGGGGCTATGGGAGGTTGCGCCGCGGGCTGCTGTGCGCTGGCGGCCAGCGGCGCGAGCATAGCCACGGCGAGAAACACGAGCGAACGCAACATATTGATCCCCTGACGTCCCGGGCTGTCGAAGCCTGAACAGACCTTATCCCGGCGGATACAGGGCTCAAGCCGCAAAGCTCAGCGAGCGACTTCAGAGGGCGATTTGCGGCCCAACTGGTTCCCGAGCCGAAAGGAGTTTTGGCCGGGCAGCCTCTCAGGCCGGGGTGATGCGGTAGCCCCAGCGGGGGAAGTGGATGTGGACTGCGCCTGCCTCCGGCGTCTCGCGGCGGATCGTGACGTGGTCGGCGCCGATCGAGACGAGGTCGCCGGTCACCGGGTCCTTGCCGTAGTCGTCTGGGGTAACGCTGACGCGCACTCCCGGCTTCGGGTCCATGGCGAGGGGAGAGTTGGGGAGGTCGAACGCGGGCTCGGCCGCCTTGGCCGCGGCGAGAATTTCGGCGCCGGTGATCGGCGTTGGCTTGCCGCCCTTGTCGAGCGCTTCCATCCGGTCGACCCAGGCCCAGAACGCATCCATCTTGGCGAAGAGGTCCGCCTTCGCGCTGGAAGGCCTCAGCCACCAGAAGCCGTGGAAGGCGGAGAAGTCCGCTGGACCGGGCCTGCCGCCGGCGAGGAACTGGCCGGGCGAGGAGAGCGGGCCGGAGGTCGCAAGCAGGCCTTCGAGCCAGTAGGCATGCATGCGGACATGGGCGTAGGCGGAAGGGGCGAACTCGGCGCCTTTCGAGATGTCGGTGGCGGGCGCCATGAAGGGCGCGCGGTCGGCGCGGAAGGCGGCCATCTCCTCCTGGCTGGAGAAGGATGAGGCGGCGTCTTCTCTGGAGCGAAAGCGGAGTGGGGCGAGATAGATCATCTGCCGCGGCTCCCACAGCCGGCAGATCGGATGGATGAGATAGTCGGCCTTGCGGCTCACCTCGGGCTCGGGGTGCAGCTTTTCGATCGTGCGCCAGATCATGTTGGAATCGCAGAAGATGTCCGCGCCGATCTGCATCACGGGGATACGCCGGTTGCCGCCGATGAGGGCGTTCAGTTCGGGTCGGGGCGGGACAGGCGGTACAAGGTGCGAGCGCCACTTCAGGCCCTTGTAGCCGAGATAGGAGCGGATCTTCTGGGAGTAGGGCGACTTCCCGTAGTGGTGCAGGATGATGTCGGGCATGGGCCTTCTGGCTTTCAGCCGTCTTCGCGGCTCTTGAGATAATGGGTGGTGAGAGTGCGGGCCCAGTAGCGCGGCACGCCGTGATCATTCTGCAGATGGGCTACGACGTCGTTCGACTTCTTGTCAGCCGCCTTGAAATTGTCGAGCAGCTTGATCCAATGCGCTATGGGCTTGCCGGTCTTCTCGATCACCTGTTCGTCGCTGACATTCCAATAGTCGGATTTCATGGCCTTCTCCCCTTCATGGCTCACAGCGGCATTTTTGCCGTTGATATGTCGCCCAGGGTCGCCGAGCCACTTCGATTCTTTCGCTGGATCTATGAGAGAATTGCGTCGAGTTCTCCCGTGTCGAAATAGAAGGGCGTGCCTTCGATCAGGAGGCCATTCCTGAACTGCAGGACTTCGGCAAAGGGCTGGATC
Organism: Hyphomonadaceae bacterium; assembly: GCA_035995285.1. Lineage (GTDB taxonomy): Bacteria > Pseudomonadota > Alphaproteobacteria > Caulobacterales > Hyphomonadaceae > UBA7672. Next base: position 50,494 of record DASYKO010000290.1, read on the forward strand.
GCCGAAGCGCCTGTCGCGCGCGAGGTGAGGTGTATCGTGCCGGCCATGTAGACGCGGTCGCCTTCGCGCACGGCCTGCATATCCTGAACGCGCATTTCGCTCCACACCTCGCGCATCTTGTGGAAGAGCGCGCCGACACCGTCAGGTCCCTTCCAGTCGCCCGGGTAGGGCAAGGTTGCGGGTTCGTGCACGACGACATCGGGATGGAAGGCGCGGCCCAGGTCGCCGGCGCCCGAGGCGATGTAGACCATCTCGACCTCGAACATCCGCCCAGGCAATTGCATGGCCGAAAGATCGTGTGTGGTGTCGGCGTTCATGACTGCCTCTAGGCCCGGGCGTGCGGTTGGGAGGGCGTCTTGCCGGTGATGCGGCGCTCATGATCCAGCAGCCATTGCTTACGCCACAGCCCGCCGGCGTAGCCGGTAAGCGTGCCGTCCGAGCCGATGACGCGATGGCAGGGGAGGATGATGGCGCAGCGGTTGAGCCGGTTGGCGTTGGCCACAGCGCGCACGGCCGACGGACGTCCGATGCGTGTCGAGACATCGGCATAGGAGCGCGTCTCGCCGGGCGGGATGCGGCGGAGTTCGTCCCACACGGTCTGCTGGAAATCGGTGCCGGCGTCGGCGATCTTCGATTTGAAGGCGAGGGTCTTGCCGGCGAAATAGTCCTTCAGCTCCTTGCGGATCAGCTGCAGCGCAGGCGTGTCGCCCGGCAGCACAGTGGCGTTGAACTGTTTGCGGTAACGGTCGACGTGCTCCTGCAGCGATTTGCGCTCGACGAATTCGAGCATGTGCAGCTTCTTCTCGTCGGCGATGGCAAGCATCGGGCCAAGGGGCGTGTCGATCCAGTCCATGGCGAAGGTGAGGGCCTTGCGTGACTTCACAGGCGCTTCGCCGAACTGGCGCGAGAACGCTTCGCGGAAGCCGGAGCCGGACTCGAAGCCGGCATCGAGCTGGGCTTCGATCACGGTGTTTCCTTTCCTGATGGTGGTGAAGGCGTGCCCCAGGCGCCGGGCGCGGGCATACTGCGAGAAGCTCATGTCGAAGCGCTTCTGGAACTGGCGGCGGGCGGTTGCGGGCTCGATGCCCATCTCGCGCAGGTCCTCTTCGCTCCAGCGGCGGGAGGGATCTTCCTCGACAAGGCGCAGCAGCTTGTCGAGCAGCACGCCAGGAGAGTTTGGATCATCCAGCGGCCGGCAGCGCTTGCACGGGCGGAAGCCCGCCTCGAGAGCTTCATCCGGCGAGTTGTAGAAGGTGATGTTCTTCGACAGCGGCGTGCGGGCCGGGCAGACCGGGCGGCAGAAGATGCCCGTGGTCTTCACCCCGACATAGACGATGCCGTCCAGCTCCGGATCGCGGCGCAGGATGTGTTCGTAGAGCGTGTCGTGGTCGGGCAGGCGGTTCAGCATTGTCTATCTCTTGGTCTCTTCTTGTAGCCTCAAGATAGGGATTGGAAGAGTCCATGAGACCGGAAAAACGACACCGTCATCGACTCACGTAATGTCGTTGTTTTTGTAGGCTAAAGCGATCAGCTGCACGACCAGGTCGTCTAGCCGGTTGTTGTTGAGCTCGGGGCGATAAAAATCGTCTGCTTCCGGCCGCGTCGGCTTCATCAGCGCGAGCATGGGAACTTCCTTCGGCCCAAACAGCTTCCGGCGAGGAGCGGGCCTGTCCTTCGGGTCGCCGATCCAGACTCGCAGTACGCGGTTCTGGACAATGCCGTCTGCGATCTTCCGGTCCAGCTTCAAGCTCTTGCTCGCATCGTTTTCGAACGAGATGACGTAACCGCCAACATTCAACGCGTCTGACATGTAGGATGAGACTTCATCGACGACACTGGCGCCAGCATACAGGTGTTCAGACATGAGGCGCGCCGGATCGAAGCTGCGCTGTTGCTCCAGGTAGTCGCAGACATGCCGCACAGTTTCGATATCGGCGTGGATATAGCTCGGAAAAATCGCCAGCTTCGGCGGCTGGACCGATCGTTGTACGATTGCGCCAGCTGAGGCGTCGTAAAAGAACATCGGCATCCGCGCTCTTGCGGCAAGGTCTTTCTCGAACGCGACCCAGAAAGACCGCGGCGAAGTCGGGCCATCGAGAACGAGGATGCTCTTGCAGGCGCGGATTGCTTTCATCAGCGAGTCGCTGACGAACTCCTCCGGCGACACCTTGATGGGCGGGAAAATCACCGGCTCGACATCGCGGGGCAGGGCGCGCAGGGCGGGCCGCAGGTTCCGGTCCGCGTAGCTATGCGAGATGAAGCAGGGCGAATGAATGATGGTGGCCGCGCCGCCTGCGCCGTTTTTGCTCATGATCTCATCCCTGATGACCCTGAATCTTAAGAGGCGGCCAGGCCGCATTCAATATTGGCGCTTTGACCTCAGCTAACTCACCGGAACGGCTTGCTGAGATGGTGCGAGCCTTTCAGGCCATAGCGCCAGGGTAGGTCCGCTGCTTTCGTGATGCCGATGCGCGGACCGGTGAGGATTTCG
>DASYKO010000291.1:0-2754 GCA_035995285.1 Hyphomonadaceae bacterium
CTCGGCGAATTCTTCGGTGATGTGGTCGGTCTTGAAGTTCAAGCTGGCGGTGAGGCGGTCGCTGGCGCCAGCGATCGCGTGGGCGGTTTCCTGGCTGGCGCGCTCCAGGCGCTCCAACAGGTCGCCGCCGCGCTCGCCGAGTGCGCCGATCATGGAATCGCCGGCGCGGCCGAGCGCGAGCGTGATGTGCTCGCCCTTTTCGGTCAGGGCCTGGGTGATGCGGTCGGCGCTGTCGTTGACCTTCGAGGCAACGTGTTCGCTGACGGAGGAGATGTCGTGCGACAGATCGAGATGCACGCCAGTGATGGCGTTGCGCACCTGTTCGGCCTGGCCGACCAGGGTGTCGCGCTGATGCGCGAGCGTTTCGAGCAGGCCGCGGATGCGGATTTCGTTATCGTTGTAGGCCCGCTCAAGCGCCGACACTTCGTTGGCGACAAGGGCTTCTAGCTCGGCGGCACGCGCGAGTGCGCGCTCGACGCCGTCGCCCATCGCCGCGACTTCGCGGCGGATGGCCTGGCCGACGGTGACCACAGAATCGCGGGCGATCTCTTCGGGCTCGGAAAGCCGGAGCGCGACGCTCGCCATCGATTGGGCGATCAGGCGCATCTCCTGCGAGCGCCACATCAGGTAGGCCATCACGTAAAAGAACACGATCGGCGCCAGCACAAAGCCGGCGAGGCCGATCATCGCCGGGATGCCGGCCGAGCCTTGCTTCAGCACCGACTGAAGGTCGGGCAGGTAGAGGAAGGCGAGCGCCACGCCGCAACCCGCCCAGGCGAGCGCGAACAGCGTCGCCACCACGTAGGAGGACTTGGATGGACGTTGCTGCAGGGTGTTCAGGATTTGCGCGATCGACTGGTGCTCTTGTTGAGCGCCGTACTGGCTTAGCGGCACCTGCTGCTGGGCCGGTGCGGTGTCTTCAAACAGGTCACGTTCCGGCGCGCGGGCCGATCCGTATGGACTGGCACGGGGAGCCTCGTAGGAACGGATGGGCTCTTCGTAATGGTGGACCGGCTCCTCGTACTGGTGCGGCGGAGGCGGCGTCTCTTGATCCACAGGGTGATCAACCTGATGATCAACCTGGGCCTCTGTGCGGCCGTCGGTGGGCTCGTCGGAGACGCTCAGGACCTGCTGGATGGCCGTAAGGGTCTCATCCGTCGGATCCGTCAACTTCTTCGGGTTGTTCGCCATGTCGGCCGTCGCCTCACTCGTTTACTGGGTACTTCGGCGTCCGGAATTCTCAGCCTGAATGTATTGCCGCTTCAGGCCACACCACCCCGGAAACCGTTAATCGCCTTCTAAACGGACGCCCCGCCAGCCCGGCTGGGCAGCCATTCCACAAAAATGCCCCCGGCTGACCCTGGGTTTTCCACACAATTGTCCACAGGACATCTGCCAGTTGGACGGCAATCCTATCGTCTTGGCGCATCGAAGGAAACGCAGACGGTAAGGCTTTTTTAATCATCGTTAATGTTGCAAAGCACTGCGATTTTTGCCGCAGGCTGCCGGGCAGCAAACCCACTCCCTGCCTGAATTCTGAACGCCACATTGCGGCTGCTGTGAGGCCGCGTCGCGGGCTCGGAAATGAGGCGGCGTTAACCACTCTCCGCGAACTTCACCCCCATTCGGGCGCTGGCCGGCCCGGCTTTTACCCGGCGTTGGCCCCTGAGCGGCCAAGGTGCAGGACTAAGGACAAGTCTAGGGGACAGGTCGTTTCGGGAGGGGTTTCCGTGGCAGCAGTTGCAAGAGCCATCGATCAGGCGGCGTCAGGCCCCGTTTCCGGGGTGGCGATCGACACCGAACACCTGGCGCGGATGACGCTCGGCGAGCGGAGCCTGCAGCGCGAGGTGCTGGCGCTGTTCGACCGGCAGGCCGACATGCTGTTGCCGCGCATCCGCCGGGGCGCGCCGGACATGGCCGCCGCATCCGCCCACACTCTGAAGGGCTCGGCGGTGGGCATCGGCGCCTTCAAGGTCGCCCGCGCTGTGGAACAGGTCGAGCAGGCCCAGCGCCTTGAGATTCGGGATGCCGAGATCACGGCCGCGGTCGATACGCTCGCCGCGATGCTCGAGGAAGCCAAAGCCGAGATCGCCCGTTTGCTGCAGGCCGCCTGAATTCCTTGCCGTTACCCTAGCGCCGCCGGAGCCGACCCGTTAGAAGAAACCGCCCGGCCGTCCGGCCGGATCTTCCGACGATGCGCAGCTCTAAAATCTCATGGCCAAGATCACCTTTATCGATTCCGCCGGAACGGCCCGCACCATCGACGCCGAAGTGGGTGCGACCGTGATGGAAACCGCAATCAAGAATGACGTCCCGGGCATCGAGGCCGAGTGCGGCGGCGCCTGCGCCTGCGCCACCTGTCATGTCTATGTCGACGAGACTTGGCGCGAGAAAGTCGGCGGGCCGTCGCCGATGGAAGAGGACATGCTCGACTTCGGCTACGACGTGAAACCGAACTCGCGGCTGTCGTGCCAGATCAAGGTCAGCGATGCGCTCGACGGCCTCGTCGTGCGCACGCCCGAGCGGCAAGCCTAAGTCTCAAGCCTGAGCTTCTGCCGTTCAGGCGCCTCAAATTTTCCATTCGCTCAAACGCTCCAGCGCCGCCTCGGGAATAGGCGTGGCCTTGCGCGTCTTCAGGTCCATGCAAACCAATGTCGCCCGCCCGATCGCCGCACATGCGCCGTCATGGAAAATCGCTTGTGCCGCCTTGAACGAGGAACGGCCGAACTCGGCGATGCCGGTGCGGACTTCGAT
>DASYKO010000292.1:0-5054 GCA_035995285.1 Hyphomonadaceae bacterium
CCTCCCGTATGTCCGCGTTTCGCGCCGATCCACCTTTCGGAGCTTAGGTAGCCGGAAGAACGTGCGGCCAGCGCCTCTAATCCGGCGGCGGCAGCACGGCCTCGACGCCCAGCCCGATCTCGCTTTCGCGCAGCTTGCGCACCTCGTCCCTCAGCCGCGCGGCCTGTTCGAACTCCAGGTTCGCCGCGGCTTCGCGCATGTCCTTTTCCATCTCGGCGATGACGCGGGCGAGATTGTGACCGGCCTTGGGAGACAGATATTCCTCGCCATCCTCCGTCACCACATTGCGCAGGCGCTTGTTGGGATCGCGCCCCTTGGGCAGGAGGCCCTGCGCCGCCTTTGACGTGACGCCTTCGAGGACATCCTTCACGCCCGAGATCACGGTGATGGGCTTCGAGCCGGTCTCGAGATTGTGCTTCTCCTGGCGCTCGCGCCGGCGGGCGGTCTCGGCCATTGCGCGCTCCATCGAGCCGGTGATCGTGTCGGCGTAGAGCACCACCCTCGCCTCGCTGTTGCGCGCGGCGCGGCCTATTGTCTGAATGAGAGACGTTTCGGAGCGGAGGAAGCCTTCCTTGTCGGCATCGAGAATGCCGACGAAGGCGCACTCGGGAATGTCGAGGCCTTCGCGCAGGAGGTTGATGCCGATCAGGCAGTCGAACTTGCCCAGGCGCAGGTCGCGGATGATCTCGATCCGCTCGATCGTGTCGATGTCGGAGTGCATGTAGCGCACGCGCACGCCAAGCTCGTGCATGTGCTCGGTGAGCTGTTCGGCCATCTTCTTGGTGAGCGTGGTGACGAGCGAGCGATAGCCCTTGGCGGCCGTGGCCTTCACCTCGCCGATGCAGTCGTCCACCTGGTTGGCGCCGTCCTTGTAGACGGGGCGGATCTCGACCGGGGGATCGATGAGGTGGGTGGGGCGGATGATCTGCTCGGTGAACACCCCGCCGGTCTGGTTGAGCTCCCACGGGCCGGGCGTGGCGGAAACATGCACCGTCTGCGGCCGCATCTTCTCCCACTCCTCGAACTTGAGCGGGCGGTTGTCGAGGCAGCTGGGCAGGCGGAAGCCGAATTCGGAGAGCGTGAACTTGCGGGCGAAGTCGCCCCGGTACATCGCGCCCAGCTGCGGGATGGTCTGGTGGCTCTCGTCCACGAACACGATGGCGTTGTCGGGCAGGTATTCGAACAGGGTGGGCGGCGGCTCGCCCGCGCGGCGGCCGGTGAGATAGCGCGAGTAGTTCTCGATGCCGGCGCAGCTACCGGTCGCCATCATCATTTCCATATCGAACTGGCACCGCTGCTCCAGCCGCTGCGCCTCCAGCAACTTCCCCTGCTGCGTCAGCACCGCCAGCCTCTGCCGCAGCTCGTCCTTGATATACTCCACCGCCTGATTCAGCGTCGGCCGCGGCGTCACATAGTGGCTGTTCGCATAGACCTTCACCCGCTCCATCGGCCGCGTCTGCTTGCCCGTCAGCGGATCAAACTCATTTATGCCTTCAATCTCATCCCCAAAGAACGAGATCTTCCACGCCCGATCCTCCTGGTGCACCGGCCAGACATCCATCGTGTCCCCCTTCATCCTGAAGGTCCCACGCCCAAACGCCTGGTCATTCCTCTTGTACTGCAACGCCACCAGATCCGCCGCCACCTGCCGCGGATCCCTCGCCTCCCCCACCGACAACTCAAACGTCATCGCGCTATAAGTCTCAACCGACCCAATGCCGTAAATACACGACACCGAAGCCACGATGATCACATCATCCCTTTCCAACAACGACCGCGTAGCCGAGTGCCGCATGCGATCGATGGCCTCGTTGATGGAGGACTCTTTCTCAATATACGTATCCGTCCGCGGCACATACGCCTCGGGCATGTAGTAGTCGTAGTAGCTGACGAAATACTCGACCGCGTTGTCGGGGAAGAAGCTCTTGAACTCGCCATAGAGCTGCGCGGCCAGCGTCTTGTTGTGTGCGAGGATGAGCGCGGGCCTCTGCACCGCCTCGATCACCTTGGCCATCGTGAACGTCTTGCCCGAGCCGGTGACGCCCAGCAGCACCTGGTCAAGCTCATCGTCGCGGATGCCGTTCACGAGATCGGAAATGGCCTGCGGCTGGTCGCCCGCCGGCTCATAATCGGATGCGACTTTGAACTTCCGCCCGCCCTCGAATTTTTCCCACGTCCGCTCCGGCCGGTGCGGCGTCCAGATGGCGGGCGCGCCCTCCGTCACCGAAATGGCGTCCTTCATCTTCGCCTTGAACGCCGCCTGCGGCCCCTCCTCCATCCCCTGCCCACGCTTGTGCGCAGGCGGGTTTTTGGAAGCGGAGGGTTTGCCCCCTTTTGGGGCCTTCGATGAGGGAGATTTCGCCATGCCCCGCAATATGGAGCGTTCATGGGGTGTTCGCCAGAGGGCGAGTGACAAGCTGCTGACAAGGGGGTGGCAGGATGAGAGCCATCTGCGCAGCGCTGAGGAATTGGGCCGCAAAGTCTTTCGAATTTGAGTTTTCTGCACCATCTCCATGCCGTTTAAGTCACCGACTAGGGGCAAGGGGACGGCAATGCTGACTGAAGACGAGAGGAAAAGAGAAATCGAGCGCAGAAAAGGCGCCGGCGATCTCTCAATACCGAGCGCCGACGACGGCAGCGGCAAAATTCAGTACTTTGCTAACACCGAACATGAAATGAGGCTCGTGGCTAGCAACGGCATCTATCGGGTATTGCTGTCGGACGACATCGATCCCGACGTGACGGCGAAGAACGTTCCTTGGGTTGTGCAGAAAGAATCGAGCGAGGGAGCTACCCATCCAGCTATCGCTCGAACTCTCGGACAGTTTGACGCTCTGAATCGGGATGTATGGCTTAAGGGCGTGAACGACCTTGTGGTGCGCCATGCTCTGACTGTCGCGAAGACAATTTGTATGTGCGACTCACTCTTGGAACAACTCCACACCGCAATCGAGAAAGGCGCGGGGCAAGTTGTTGCAGCGGGCCGCTCGGCCGTAAGCGTGCAGCCCTTCGATCAATACGATTCTACTTGTCGGTCTTTTTTCGGCTTTGCGAAGGTGGCGATTACCAGCTGCACTCATCTTCTAATCGACGCTTTTGGCATCCCTGACGTATATCCAGGAAACTGGAAAAAGGCCGTTGACGCCTTGGGAAAACTTCCAGGCTGCAGCGACGCTTCGGCGCGCCTACTTGAACGGGAACCATTCTGCAAAAGTGTCACGGATACACGCAACGCGATCGAACATCCGACAGCAGTTCTCTGGTTTGAAACTCGCAACTTCACATTAATGCCTGACGGAAAGGTCATGGTTCCGACCTTCCGCAGGCACGAGGGCGGTAAAGCTGTGACCGGCTACATGGATTATCCGAGAAATGCCGAAAATATCGTCGAGCGGCTGATCGATCTAGCAGAGCACACCATCATAGAGATTGCCCTGTCAAAGACCGAAGCGCCTTGGCCAATCGTCATTGAAAAGATGGCGGATGACAAAGTCGATCCAGAGTCACCTGCGAGATATCGCGGCCACATTATTTTGCCCAAAGAGTTCCGCCGATAAGTGAACCATCCGCCCGATGAGGTCGGCTAGTCTTTCGCCGATAGTCAGGCGCGTAACACGAGCTAGTTATGCGCGCCGAAACCACCGTCGCGGCTGAAGTCTTTCTGTCGCTCGGCAGCCTTCCGTTCGGCGCGGGCCTCGCCAGATTCCCTGCGGTTACCTGCTTCAACAACCACGCCGCCATCGTTATCAACCTCAAATGCAACAGCATCATCGAAGCTAATGCCATTGTCCCAGCCGATCTGGCTGCCGCTCTGACCACGCGGCCGATCGACGTGCACGTAATTTTCATCAGACCAGATTCGGGTGATCGAACCGTCGGGCCGGTGATGGATCGCCTCGCGACCAATATAATGCCGCGAGCCATCGTAGCGCACGCGATAGGGAAGACCTATGCCACCCTTTCCATAGGCCGGCCCCGGCGTATGACCGCTCAGGCCGGGCTTCTCGCCACCACCCTGCCTGCCCATAGAATCTCGATCAGGCCCGTGTCCTCCAACCGAAATGCCTTCTTTCGAATTCAGTTCAGTACTGCGCTCGAAGTTGCGTTCACTGACGTTGCGTTCACTGAAATTACCAACCTCCTGTGCGTATGCGGCTCCGCCGAGACTTGCAGCGAGGATGGCTGCCAGCGCCGTGTTCGTTTTCGCTGTCATAGTTGCGTCCCGTTGATGTCCCAGCGGCTCCTGCATGACGAATTTTCATGGCGTTAGTGGGGCACCGCCAGTGGCTCGGTGACGCACTTCCCTGGGGGCTCACGCACTTTGGGGGCCCCTGCCATCTCGGCGCATCACTGCGGCCACCTTCCTCGCCTTCGAACGGCGGAGGACTTCCCAGTTGGGCTAAGATGCTTCCGACGCGCGAGTTAGGTGGTCCTCCCCCGCCCTTCGGGCGGTGAAGGACTTCCCCTCGCCGCCAAGCCGCGCCACCCTCGCTCCCACGGAGACCCCGCCATGACCCCGCCCACCATCGCCCACTGGCACCGCATCGCGTTGCAGAACCTGCCCGATGAGCTGGCGGGCATCCTCGCCGAGGGCGCGGTGTTCGAGAGCCCGGTGGTGCATACCCCGCAGGTGGGGCGGGCAATCGTGGAAAAGTATCTGCGCGGGGCGCTGAAGGTGCTCAACACCGAGCACTTCCGGTATGGCGGGGAGTGGTTCTCGGAGACTTCGGGGGTGCTGGAATTCTACAGCGAGATCGACGGCATAAAGATCAACGGGATCGACATCATCGAGTGGGCGCCGGCGGGCTCGGCCGAGGCGGGGCTGATCACGCGCTTCAAGGTGATGGTGCGGCCGCTGAAGGCGATCAACATCCTGCACCAGAAGATGGGCGAGCTCCTGATGAAGGGGTGAGAACGCCGCGCAACGCCCGCCGGACGAATCCGGCGGGCGCCCGCGTGGGTCGCGTGCTCAGGGGAGAGTTCACGACCTTCCGGTGCAGCGGCCGCTCCGTTTGCGATGCAGCGCGGCGCCTTGCAGGATTGGGGCTGACAGA
>DASYKO010000293.1:0-1508 GCA_035995285.1 Hyphomonadaceae bacterium
GGCCGAGGACCTTCAGGGCGTCAAGTTCAGGACCGTCGGCATCTCGATCGACGTGTTCACCGGCCTCGGCGCCGCCGTCAACGCGCTGCCGGGCGGCGAAATCGTCTCGGCGATGGACCGCGGCCTGCTCGACGCCGCCGAATTCAACAACGCCACGTCGGACCGCGTGCTCGGCTTCCCTGACGTCTCCAAGGTCTGCATGCTGCAGAGCTATCACCAGAACGCCGAGCAGTTCGAGATCATGTACAACAAGGACAAATACAACGCGCTGCCGGCCAAGATCCGCGCGATCCTCGACAACGCCGCCGAAGCGGCGGGCCAGGATATGGCCTGGAAGGCGTTCGACCGCTACTCCAGGGACTACGAGGAGCTGCAGAGCAAGGACAAGGTCAAGTTCTACAAGACGCCGGACTCGATTTTGCAGAAGCAGCTCGAAGTGTACGATCAGGTCATCGAGAAAAAGTCTTCCGACCCGCTGTTCAAGGAGATCGTCGACTCGCAACTGGCGTTTGCCAAGCGCGTGACGCAGTGGGAGCAGGATACGGTGGTCAGCCGCCGCATGGCCTACAACCACTACTTCGGCCCGAACGCCAAGAAGAAGACCTGACGTCGCAAGCTTCGCGAATAACGCATCATCCGGGATGGCCAAATCCCGGATGATGTTTTCTATTGTCGCTATTGTCCTGACGAATTTTTCAACCGGCGATCCGGAAAACCCATGAACGCGCAGCGCTTCCTGCACACCATCGACGGCATCAGCACCTGGTTCGGCAAGGCCGCCGCGTGGCTGATCGTGGGGCTGATGGTGATGGTCTGCGCCGAGGTGTTCAAGCGCTACATTCTCAACATGCCGACGGCGTGGATCTTCGACGCCTCCAACATGTTTTACGGCACGTTGTTCATGATCGGCGGCGCCTATACGCTGGCGCAGAACGCCCATGTCCGCGGCGACTTTCTCTACTCCTCGATGCAGCCGCGCACCCAGGCCACGCTCGATCTCGTGCTCTACATCGTGTTCTTCCTGCCCGGCATCGCGGCTTTGGCCTATGCCGGCTGGGATTACGCCTCCGACTCCTGGCGCATCAACGAGCATTCCAACGTGACCGCGAACGGTCCGCCGGTCTACCAGTTCAAGTTCATGATCCCGCTGGCGGGCGCGCTGCTGCTGCTGCAGGGCGCCGCCGAAATCACCCGCTGCGTGGTCTGCCTGCAGACCGGGGCCTGGCCGAGCCGGCTCAAGGACGTCAACGAGATCGACGTCGTCGAGGAGCAGTTGGCGCATAGCGAGCACGTCGACGAGGAAACGCGCAGGGACGCCATCGCGAACGCGCAGGATATCGAGGAAAGCGCGCGCCAGCGCGGCATGGGCGGAGACTTGCAGCGATGAGCGATCCGGCACTCGGGCTTTTGATGCTCGGATTAATCGTTGTCGTCATCATGATGGGCTTCCCGACGGCCTTCACGCTGATGGGCCTCGGGATGTTCTTCGGCTTCTTCGCCTATCACCG
>DASYKO010000294.1:0-6146 GCA_035995285.1 Hyphomonadaceae bacterium
CGAGACTGTTCGGGGAGGTCATTTGGTGTCTCCGGTGTTGTCGTTTTCGCTGGCGGTCGCATCGAGATAGTCGGCGAGGCGGTCGAGCTTGCGCTCCCACTGGCCGCGGCGGTCGGCGATCCAGCGCTCGGCGCTGGAGAGAGCCTTGGGGTCGACCGTACAGGTGCGCACGCGGCCGACCTTCTCCGACTTCACGATGCCCGATGCGACCAGAACCTGCAGGTGCTGCATCACCGCCGGCAGCGAGATGGAAAGCGGCTTTGCAAGCTCGCTCACCGACGCCGGCCCGCGCGCCAGCCGCTGCACCATCGCCCGCCGCGTCGGATCGCTGAGCGCGTGGAACGTCCTGTCGAGGGCTGCCTGCATGGGCTGATCCAATACTTAAGCGATCACTTAAGTATCATGTCACGAAGGCTTTGCAAGGGCTTTTGCGATTTTTCTGGAGTCAGCCGCCTGCGGCGCGCGGAGAGGGAAGAGCGGTGGCGAGCTGCCGATGCGCCTCGGCCTTCAGCCGGATGGCAGCCTTCGCATCCCACTGATGTCCGCGCACCTGACGCGGCGCACCGTCTGCGTCAGGGGCGACCTCGCCTTCAAAGCGGCGGCCGTCGGACGCCTCAAGGATGCCGAAGCCGCAGGCTTCGTCCTCCTTCATCTCGCCACACCAGATCATCCCGTCTTCGGATGTGGCCACGCCGTGTCCCTCGCGCCGCCCGTCGACGAGCGCCCCGGCATAGCGCGCGATTTCCTCCGCGCCCTTCCGGAACACGATCACGCCGTGGCCATGAGGCGTCTTGTTCCTGGTCTCGCCGGCATTGCTCGCCTGCGCCTTGGGCCAGTTGAGCGCATCGGCGTGCGCCTCGGCCATCTCTACGGCCCGCGCCGCGGCGACGCGTGCGCGCCAGGCATGTTCACGCGCCGAGGTTATGACGGCCTTGAGATCATCCTTCACATGCGACAGCGAGAACACGGTCGACTCGGTGAGGGCCGTCAGGCGATCGACCTCAAGCTGCAGCGTCGAGACCTGTGCTTGCGCCGAGGCCAGCGCCGCCTGGGCCTGCTTCGACTCACGCGTCGCGTTGTTCTTCTGCAGCTCGAACTCTGCGCGCATGCGCTCGGCGCCGTCGGCGCGGCGGGTGGCTTCATCGAGCTTGATGGCAAGATCTTCCGGCGCCACGACAAGGCTGCTGCGGCCCATCTTCCGGCTCAGCCTGTCCAGCAGCGCCGTCCAGCGCTTCGAATTGTATTCGATGTCGGACGCTTCGAGCCTCAGCGCATCTCGAGTCTCCGGGAACTCTCCCGGGCCGGCCAGGACGATGAGGTCGGAATCCTGCGGCGGGGCAAAACCGCCGCGCACGGAGACGAGCGCCATTTTCATCAGCTTGCGCTCGTCCGGATCGGGATCGACCATGCCGGCATCGGCATAATCGACATGCAGCTCGCCCAACGCACGCTCCAGCCTGCGCCGGAATGCGCTGTCGATCTCGGGATCCCAGTAAAGGAGAAGCCTGCCCATCCGCCCCAACACGTCAGCCGTGCTCACCTTAAAGCGTCTTGGCGACAAGCGGAAGAAAGTCTCCGCAGAAAGTCCGGACACCGTTGACTCCACAATCTACATCTGTAAATCATGGCGAGCTTTACAGGTGTAGATCATGAAGATCACCGATGCCGAGAGCCTCGTGATGGAGGCTCTCTGGAAGAAACATCCGCGCACCTCCGAGGATCTGATCCTCGAGTTGGCCCCGCGCGAGACGTGGAGCGAGGCGACGATCCGTACGCTGCTCGGGCGTCTGGTGAAGAAGGGCGCGGTCGAGGCGAAGGGTGAGGGCCGGCGCTATCTGTACAGCCCGCTGATCGAGCGTTCTGACTATCTGCACGCCGAAAGCGAAAGCCTGGTCGACCGCCTGTTCGGCGGGGAGGTTGCGCCGATGGTCGCCAACTTCGCGAAGAACCGAAGGCTGAAAGCAAAAGACATCAAGGCGCTGAAGAAGCTTCTCTCGGAACTGGAGGACGGCGATGACAAGTGAATTCATCTTTGCGCTGGGCAAGGCGAACCTCGCAGCCGCCGCCGCGATCGTAGCTGTGATCCTGCTGCGCAAGCCGGTGCGGACGATGTTCGGCGCGCGGCTGGGTTATTTGATCTGGCTGGCCGTGCCGGCGGCGGCTGCTGCCGTGCTGATCCCGGCGCGCACGCTTGTCCGGAACGTGGCCGTGTCCGCGGGAGTCGGAACACCGGTCACCATGGACTTTGTGGCATCGGCGCCGGCGGCGTGGGATCCTTGGCCTGTGGTGGCTGCGATCTGGGTCGCCGGCGCGATCGGCATGGCCGCCTGGTTGATCCGCAAGCAGCTGGCCTTCCTGGCCGACGAGCGCAGGGGCAGGGCGGGGCCGGCCGTCGTTGGCGTGTTGAATCCGCGCATCGTGACGCCCGCGAATTTCGCTCAAGTTTTCGATGCGGGCGAACGCACCGTGATTCTCGAGCACGAGGCCATCCACATCGCGCGGCGCGACGCTGGAACCAATGGCCTTGTCGCGCTGGCGCAGTGCGTGTGCTGGTTCAATCCGCTGGTGCATGCCGCCGCCTATCTCATGCGCATCGACCAGGAGATGGCTTGCGATGCGCAGGTGATCGAGCGGCATCCCAAGGCCCGCCGCACCTATGCCGAGGCGATGGTGAAGGCGGAGTTGGCAGGGCGAGCCCTGCCGTTGGGTTGCTACTGGCCGCAGGGCGCCGACCATCCACTCACGACACGCGTCGCCATGCTGAAGCGCGCCGCGCCAGGGCGTGTGCGCCGCATGACGGGACTGGCAGGCCTGATTGTGCTGTCCGCGGGCGCTGGGCTCGGCGCCTGGGCGTCGCAGCCCGATCGGATCGAATACCGCCCCGTAATCTCTGCGGCGCCGCCATCGCCGGAACAGGAGCTTGCCGATCGCGGTGTCGCGCAAGACCCCGCCGGGATCGCAGGCGCCATGGCCGCGGCTAAGGAAGCGGAGAAGCCGCAGCAAGAGACGCAGACTCGCGAAGTGAAGCCGTCTCGTCCTGCTCAGGACCAGCCCGCACCTCAGCCGCAGCAGCAAGTCCAGCCGCAGCAGTCTCCCGTCATTCGCGACATCATCATCGAAGGCAATAATCGCATCGAGGCGAGCGCTATCCGATCCAAGCTTCTGCTGAAGCCGGGCGATAGGCTTGATAACAGCCTTGTTCAGGGGTCCATGCGGGCGCTGTTCGTCACGGGGCTGTTCGCAGACGTCAAGATCCTGCAGCGCGATGGCGACCTTGTCGTAAAGGTGATCGAGAGGGCGGTAGAGCCTCAACCGACGTCGCCACCGCCGCAAGGCGCCCTGGCAATACCGGGTGTCCCTTTGCAGCGTGAGATTCGGGATGCGCGATTCACAGGACTTGACGGTAACGGCCAGCCTTACACGCTGACAGCGGAACGCGTCTGGCGATCCGGAAATGCAGGCGCGATCGAGTTCATCAAACCGCTCATGGTCACCGGCCCTTCGACAATCTCGGCGGAGAAAGCCGTCCTGGACGAAGGCGAGCGGATAATTGCGTTCAAGGACGGCTTGATCCGGCAAAATTCAAGCGGCGATGTCAGATACTTCGTCCAGATGCCCGTAATGCTGGCTCTCAAAGCGCAATGAGGCGCGACATGCTGCAGGCTGTTGGCGAGGCGGACGCTCCGGCCGTTGTCTATTCGGCGCCTGCGCGCCACTTGCGCCAAATGTTGAAGATCTTCGGACCGTCGACCAGATAGCGCCGCCACAGGCGTTGGGGTTGCGAGGCGAGGCGGTGGAGCCATTCGAGGCGCGTCTTGCGCATCCACATCGGCGCGCGGGCAACGTCACCGGTCAGGAATTCGAGGCTGGCGCCGCAGCATACGGCGACGCCGACGGCATCGCCTTCCTGCATCACTTCGTGGGCGATCATCTCTTGTTGCGGCGAGCCCACGGCGATGAAGATCCACGGGGCAGGGTTCACCCGGATGAAATAGGCGCATTCGGAGCGGCCGTTTGCATCGTCCTTGAGATTGGGCGGAGCATCCATCCAGCGCAGGTCCTTGAGGCCATAGCGCGAGCGCAGCGTCCTTGCGATCTTTGCCGAGCCGCCGATCACCAGCACGGTTTCGTCCGGCTTGATGTGATCCTCGAAAAGGCGCTCCACCACATCGGCGCCGGGCGCAGCGGGAAGCTTGAGGTCGGAGAATTTCGCGAACAGCTCCAGCACGCGGCTGTCGCACAGGTTCATCCAGGCGTCGGCATAGAGCGGGCGCAGCTCCGGCCGCTTCTCCAGCCGCACCATGTGGTCGACATTGGGCGTCGCCGCGTAGGCAAACGTCGCCATCTGGCGCGCCCGCTCCGCGATGGCGCGCGGCGCCTCGTCCGCTCCGATGGGATCGAAGTCCAGGCCGAGAAAAGCGGTGCGTTGCGGTGCTGCAGACATGCGGGCGAGCCAGTGAGGGATCGCCGCTGAGCTTATTGAGGCATGGTGAAATTAGGGTTTTGGTAATTGATGAAATTTCACAGAACTGGTCCGGCTATTTGGCCTTTTCCGCTGCAATGGCAGGCGTTTCGTCGGCCCCGTCCCGGCCATAGCCGTACTTTCGCAAGAGACCGCGCATCTGGTGATAGCTGAGGCCGAGATGCTCGGCTGCTTTCTTCTGGTGGCCGCGGCAGTGCTCGAGGGCGGCTTCGATCAGCTTCTTTTCCAGCGCTTCGATCGTCTCGTTGAAACTTGCCGGGGTCGCTCCCGCCGACTCGATGGATGCCGTAACCTCCAGCGTGTCGACCGCAACGAACGCCTGCTGGGCAGGGATGGGCGCCTGCCTTGGAACGCCGTCGCTCAGATCCTTCGGCGGGCGCCAGGGCGAGGCGAAGGGATCGAGCAGGTCGACGGAGAGGGTCACGGGACCAAGGGGGGCGCCATTGGCTTGCGCCGCCATGGTGCGGAAGGTGGCGCGCTCGGCTGCGTTGCGCAGCTCGCGGACATTGCCGGGCCAGGCGTGGGCGCACATCGCGTCGAGTGCTTCCCTGGACCAGCCGGGGAAATCGCCTTCGAGCTCGCGTGCGATCCGGCTTCCGAAATGCTCGGCCAGCAGGACGATGTCCTCCGGCCGTGCGCGCAGCGGGGCGAGCGTGATGACGTCGAAGGCGAGGCGGTCGAGCAGGTCCGCCCGGAAGCGGCCGTCGGCGGCGCGGGCCGGAAGGTCGACGTTGGTGGCGGCCACGATGCGCACATCGCAGGTAAGCGTGTCCTCGCCGCCGAGCCGCTGGAATTCTCCGTATTCGACCACGCGCAGGAGTTTCTCCTGAACCTCCGTGGAGGCGGTTGCGATCTCGTCGAGAAAGAGGGTGCCGGTGTCGGCCTGCTCGAACCGGCCGGCCCGCCGCTTGGTGGCGCCGGTGAAGGCGCCCTGCTCGTGGCCGAAGAGTTCGCTGTCGAGAAGATCAGCGGACAGCGATCCGCAGTTCACCTTCACGAACGGTTTGTCCCAGCGCGGAGAGAGATAGTGCAGGCGCTCGGCGATCAGTTCCTTGCCCGTGCCGCGCTCGCCGATGACGAGGATCGGGCGCTCCACCTGGGCCGCTAGCGACACCCGCTCAAGGCTCTCGAGCCAGGTCCTGGATTGGCCAATCAGCTCGGGAGGTGAGGGCGAAGGCATATGGCGAGGGCTACCACTTGCTGGCGGAATACGCCAAGAAAATCGTGGCGGTTTTCACCAGATTCTCTAATACGGCTGACGCATCAGCTAATAAAAAACAATTGAAACAGGGTTCTAAGTAGTTACCGGAAAACTGGCACGCTGGTTGCACTCACCTAATCCATGCCGGGAAAACACCGGCGGCCACAGGAGATCTCGATGCGATACTTCGACGAGCAGGACAAAATCCGGGCGAAGACGACAATCGCGCGCCTTGGAAGCTGGCTTGGCTCGAGGCCGATGGAAAGCTGGGGCTTCTTTGTCGCCGGCTTCATCATCGCCCGCATCATCTTCTGACCTCCCCCAAGATCCAAGCCTCCCCGAACTACCAAAAACAATAAGAAGACTTCAGCACACAGAAACGACGACGAAAGGTTCTGATATGGGCGTTTTTTCCAGGCTCTCCGACATCATCAACTCCAACCTGAATGCCATGCTGGATAA
>DASYKO010000295.1:0-8530 GCA_035995285.1 Hyphomonadaceae bacterium
CTACCGGTAGCGCCAGCAATGGCGTGGCCAACACAAGCGCGGTTCATCCGCGTCCCCGGCCCTCCTTTGCGGAGGCCACGCACCGCTGCGGCCCGCGAGGGGAAAGCGGAAGGCATCCCAGGCGGTGATCACCGGCCTGAATGCGAAACCGTGACGTAGGGTGCATTAGCCCGCAGGGCGTAATGCACCATCGCGCCGCGCACACCGAAGGTGAGTCGAGGCATCGCCCTCAACGCGCCATCGCGCCACGCCAACGAAAGAGGTGCATTTCGCTCCGCTCCATGCACCCTGCGTCAACAAAAAAGGAGCCCGCCCATGACTGACGATCGCGCGAAACTCGGCGCAGAGATGCGCGCCAGACTGTGGGGCCCGAACCTGCCCCGCTCGTCCATGCCCGAGCGCATCGCCCGCTACACCAACGACCACCTGTTCGGCGATGTATGGCAGGATCCTGCGCTCACCACGCAGGAGCACTCGCTCCTCACATGCGCCGTCCTCGTCGCCCTCGGACGCGACGAGCAGCAGAAGGTCCACTTCCGCGGGGCCCGCAATCTCGGCATCAGCCGCGAAAAGATGGAGGCCATGATCGGCCACGTCATGCACTATGCCGGATGGCCCACCGGCGCCACCGCCAGCCGCGTCCTCAAGGAAGTCTGGGACCAGATGGATACGGAAAAGAAGCCATAACCCTTGGCGAACGCCGCCGCCTCGGCATAATCGGGCCCGACGCAACGGGGGGATGCGCTTGACCGACGACATGCTGCAGCCAGACAACGCCCTGCCTTACGATCCAGATGAGGATCGCGAGGAGGCCGAGCCCACCAAGCCGCTGCGCCCGGTCCTGCGCCTGCTGCGCTGGGCCATCGGCGCCTTCATCATCGGGCAGGCCGCCAACGCAGCCATCGCCGCCGCCTACGTCATGAACCTCGTACCCACGGACATCGCTCCCGCGCCGATCTCGGCGCTCGGCCCTCTCGACTCCATCGTGGCCGTCGTCTTCAGCGCAACGCTGGTATTCGCCGCCGCCTGTTATTTCCGCTTCATCTACCGCGCGATGGCGAACCTGAAAAAGTATTCGGAGCGCCATATCCAGGACAGCCCGCTGGGCTCGGTCGTCTGGCACTTCGTGCCCGGCATCGGATGGATCAAGCCCTACTCGATCATGCGCCTGCTCTGGGTCCGCTCGCACAATCCGGCCAGCCGCGGAGAGGAGCCCTCGCCGCCCGGCGCGCTCGGCGGCTGGTGGCTGCTGTGGCTCGGTGTCAACATCACGGCGCTGTACTCGGCGGCGCTGCAACAGGGCGCATACGATCCCGACACCGACCCGGCTGTCGTCCTCCGCGCCATGTCCATCGCCAGCATACTCTCCTCGCTCTGCGCCATTGCGAGTTCGCTCCTGCTCCTGCCCGTCGTGAAGGACATCACCGACGCACAGGACATCATCGAGAAGGCCGAGGCCTTCAGGGACTAGGAGAAATGATCCGCTTGTTGCCATCCCGTCCGTCCTGCGCGACCCTTCCCATCGCGAATTGGGGAACGGCGATGCGCGCCTTCAGGCTTTCAGCATGGCTTCGGGCGGCGGCGCTGCTCATGCTCGCCTGCCTCACCATGCCCGCCCTCGCCGAGCCAACGCCGTTCCAGCTGATCAAGGACAAGGTCATCGTCCCCGTCACCATCAACGCCCACGCGACGTTTGCGATGATCGATACTGCCGCCGGCAAGTCTGGCATCGACGCCACGCTGGCGCGGGAACTCCAGCTTGCCAACGCCCGGCCGGTCAAGCTCAAGGGCATGAATGGCGGCATGGTCGCCGCCTCTATCGCCTCCGCCGTCGAGATCGGCATCGCCGGCGCATCCACAAAGCTGGACGTGTTCGTCACCGACATCAGCGTCGGCAGGCACCTCAACACCGAAGTGCGCGCCGTCATCGGGCATGACCTGCTGGCGAAGCATGTCGTCGCCATCGATTTCGACACCCTGACGATCGACCTCACGCCGGCCGCGACCTTCACCGCCTTCCCGCAAACCGCGCCGACACAGCTGAAATTCAACGGCAAGGTCTGGAGCCTCGTCGCCCAGATCTCCGGCTTCGGCCGCCGCGATGCGATCTTCGACCTCGGCGCCGAAGGGGCGATGATCATGGCGCCCTCCGCCATAGACCGGATGCGTCTCACCTTCGGCCACAAGACATCGGCGGCCACGCTCACCTCGGCCAACCAGCAGGTCAGCAAGGTGACGATGATGTCGGCCCAGTCGATCGATATCGGCCCGGCTAGGTTCGAGAACGCGCCCCTGGCCCTGCTGCCCGCGGGCGAGAATTTTTTTAGGGCAGTCGCCGGCACCGCCATCCTCAGCCGCTTCAACCTGCTGATCGACCTGTCGCACAACCGCGTGTGGATGACGCCGAATGCCCGCGCCGCGCTGCCGTTCCGGCGCGGCGTTACCGGCCTCATCTATGGCGAGGACAGGGTGCTCAGCATGGTCGCGCCCGGCAGCCCCGCAAAGGCCGCAGGCTTCAAGACAGGCGAGCGCATCGCTGCGCTCTACGACGTGGCAGGCGCGCCGATCCTCGACAGCTACGAGATCGACGCCGGGGAGAGCGTCCGCGTGGTGCTTGCCGATGGCAGGGAGAAGACGATTGTCGCGGCTGAATATTATTGATCGGGCATATCCCGGCGTAAGCCTCGACACTCACCGGTTTCCGGGAGTAGCACGGCGCGGGGATCAGTGGAGGACTCAGCCCATGACCAATAAGAAACGCCAACTCTGGGGCGCGGCGTCTGCCGTCGTGCTCGCCCTCATGGTCGCCTGCTCGCCGAAGGCCGAGCCCGTGGCCGAAGCGCCTGCCGCTCCTCCGCCGCCTCCGGTCGCTGACCCGAGCGTCTCCTCCATCGCCATGGCTGCGGATCCCGCAACGCTCGGCTTCCAGCAGGCAGTGTTCGACAAGGCCAAGGCCGAACTCGAAGCCGACGTGAAAGCCGGCATTATCCCCGGCGCCGTCCTCCTCATCGCCAAGGGCGGCCAGGTCGTCGATCTCGCTGCCGTCGGTCAGCAGGGCCCCGCCGATCCGACACCGATGTCGCCGGAGACGATCTTCCGCGTCTACTCGATGTCCAAGCCCATCGTCTCCGTCGCCGCGATGCAGCTTGTGGAAGAAGGCAAGCTCGCGCTCACCGACAACGTGTCGAAATACATTCCCGAATTCGCCAAGATGAACGTGCTCGAAGGCAAGGGCAAAACCCACCCGGCGCCGCGCGAGATCACCATCCGCGACCTCATGAGCCACGAGTCCGGCCTGATCTACGGATTCTTCGACCAGCAGTCCGAACTCGGCAAGCAGTACATGGCCGCCGGCGACACGCGCTTCGACTTCACGGCGCTGGACCTCGCCAAGGCGATCGCCGCCCTGCCATTGGAATCCGATCCCGGCACGACCTGGCGCTACTCGCGCTCGACCGACGTTCTTGGCGCCGTGCTCGAAATCGCCTCCGGCCAGAAGCTCGACGCTCTGCTGCAGGACAAGATCTTCACGCCCCTCGGCATGAACGACACGCACTTCTATCTCGAAGCCGACGAAGGCTCGCGCCTCGCCGAGCCACCGACCACCCTGAAAGCGCCGCTCTCCACTCCGAAAGTCGTGGCGCCCATGCTCTCGGGCGGCGGCGGTCTCAACTCCACGACGGAAGACTATTTCCGCTTCGTCGAAATGCTGCGCGGCAAGGGCGAGTACAAAGGCGTGCGCATCATCAAGCCGGAAACGCTGGATACGATGCTGCAGCCGCAGATCGGCACGACCGTCAACCGCAAGAACTGGTTCTACGGCCCGCTCGGCGATTTCGGCCTCGGCTTCGGCCTCCTGCCGATCGACCTCAAGGATCCGGCCAAGGGCAACGTCTTCTCGTGGTCGGGCTATGCCGGCACCAACATGTGGGTCGATCCCAAGAACGACATCACCATGGTGTTCATGATCCAGAACAACGAAGCCTCGGCGAAGTATCCGCAGAAGCTGCGCGACTGGGTCTATGGCGGCTACAAACCCTCCGTCACCTCGGGCCCGGCGATGGCGCCCGCTGCTCCTGCCCCCGCTGCGCCGGCTCCGGCGCCGGCCAAAGAACCGGTGCACTGATCAAGGCGCCGTTTTGAATTTGCGAAGGCCCGGCTGATCGCCGGGCCTTCTGCTTTTTGACCCTATAGTCTCTAAGGAGAATCAACCTAAGGTTGCATTCTACTTTGAGGCATTTCTCATGAACTATTACGTCAACAGCCAGGTGCAGGCGAACGGCGACCATGAAGTTCACCAGGAAACAGGTTGCCCGTTTCCAGCCGCGCAACAGAACCGGAAGCAGCTCGGCTATCACGCTGACTGCCATTCAGCCGTCAGAGCGGCGCGCAGCTATTATACGCAGGTGAATGGGTGCGCGTACTGCTGCAAACCCTGCCACACACAATAGCGCTTACGCGTAGCTGATCACCGAGCTTACAAACCGAACTCCTTCCGCACCTTGCGCGTAAGATTCTCCGCCGCCAACTGGTGCGAAACCTTGAGGTATCCCTTCAGCTCCGCCTTGCTGAGCCCCTCGTCATTGCTCTGTATCCACTTCATCCCGCGCGAGGCCATGTAGGGCGCTGGAATGCAGCCCTTCGCCTCGCGCAATATCTCCCAGCCGATATCCGATACCTTGAACGAAATCCCGGGATGATGCCCGCGCTCGAACCACGCGATCGCAAACACCTTCCCCGTCGGCCCGCCCACCTTCCACACATGCGCCCCACCCCACTGCACGATGTGCGACGTGGCCGGCAGAGAGCCGCAGAAGGCGTTGTATTCGCGAACGGTGAGAGGCATGACCCAGAACGTAGTGCTCGGCTAACCGATCGCCACCGGATTCACGACCATCTGCACCGTGCCCTGAATGCGCGGCGGGGAAATGATCAGCAGGAACTCTTTGAGCCCGTCCCTGGCCAGTTCCACCGTGTAGAAGCTCTCCAGCACATGCACGCCGTTTTTGGCCAGCAGCGTCTGGTGCACGATGAACGTCTTGCCGGGCGGAGACGGCAATGCCTCCAGCGCAACTGTATCCGATCCCACGGCCACCACGCCGAGGCCGGCCAGGAACACCGCGCCATCCTCGGTCAGCCCCGGCTCGCGCGTGCGGTAGGCCTGCCGGTCCTTCTCGATCATCTGAATCCAGTTGGTGTGGAACAGCACCACATCGCCCTTGCCGATGCTGACGCCCTGCGCCTTCATCGCCGCCTCGATCTCGGCCTTGCCGTAGTTGTCGCCGACCTCAAGCATATCCTTGCCGTAGTGCTTGGTCATATCCAGCAGCACGCCGCGCGTCACGATCGGCGGCCGGCTCGCAATGTCGAGCAGGTAGGAGCCCGCAAGGTCCTTGCCCTCGATGCCGTTGTAGTAATGGTGATCGACACCCAGATGCGCGAGCCCATCGATCTGCGTGCCGATGCCCATCGAGGTCACCACGCGCTCGTCGAACGACGTCACCCGCTGCGTGCCGTTCGGCGTGAAGTCGGAGCCCGGGCCGGGGGTGCGCTGAACTGTGATCGTGCGATTGCCATAGGCCGGCGTGTCGGGCCCAGTCGGCACGCCGAGCGCATAGACCTTGCCCGTCTTCACCAGCTTCACCGCATCGCGCACGCCTTGCGAGGTAAGGTTGTTGAGCGCGCCGAGCGTATCGTCCTCGCCCCACTTCGAGTTCCACCACGGCTCGCTCCCGGGCGTGGCCGGCGCTGGTGGCGTCTGCTGCGCAATAGCCCCTTCGGACATGAACGAAAGCATGATTGCGAGCGTCAGACGCTTCACGAACAGCATTGTCACTCCCTCTGGCCCCTCGCCTCATAGGGCGAGCTCTCTTCGAAGCAGCCGCGTCCGGCCGGGACCGTGTTGACGTGATGCTGCCATTGCTCGATCCGCGCGCCAACGGGGCCACGCAGAAATGAATGCAATCGCAAATAGGTTAACCGAACGGGATTATGGGTAGAGTCGCCGCGTCACCCAAGGTTGCCCGGGCTCTTCGCGGGTAAACTCAAGACGGTCATGCAGGCGGAAGGGCCTGTCGCGCCAGAATTCGATTCGTACCGGCCGGATGCGCCAGCCGATCCAGTGCGGCGGGCGGGGCGTCTTAGCCAATGCATATTTCGCCGCGAACTTGGCGATCCTGCCCTCCAGCTCGAACCGCCCGTCCATGGGCCGCGACTGCTCGCTGGCCCAGGCGCCGATCTGGCTGTCCTTCGCCCGCGTGGCGAAATAGGCGTCCGCCTCCTCTGGCGTGACGGTCTCCACTCGCCCCGAGACGCGAACCTGCCGCCGCAGGCTCTTCCAGTGGAAGCACAGCGCCGCCACGGGATTCTCGGTCAGCTGCTGTCCCTTCCGGCTCTCCTGATTGGAATAGAAGACAAAGCCGTCGCCCGAGACATCCTTGAGCAGTACCATCCGCACATCCGGCGCGCCCAGCTCATTCGCTGTCGCCAAAGCCATGGCGTTGGCATCGTTGGGCTCGGATTTTTTCGCGTCCTCCAGCCATTCCCCGAACAGGGCGAAGGGCTCCTCCTTCGCAAACAACTTCGGGTCGTCCGGAGACGCAGCCGCGCTCTTTGCATACGCCTCGGCGTCGGGAGAGGGCGGGATCAGCTTTTCATTGTCAGGCATCAGGCGAACCGGCTGGAGAATCCTGGATCAATGATACAGATGGGATCGCCATCCAGCCAGCGAAACGGGTGGACCCCGTAAGCCTCATAAAACGCATTCTGGCCGGCTAGGCGGCGCGCTGAGCCTCGGCAAACACCGCGAACCGCCGGTCGAGTTCGGCAAGGTAGTCCCGGCCATAGGGCCCATTCTCCAGCCCGTCCCACAGCGACTGCGGCAAGTCCTGATCGATGTCCGTCGCCCATGCCGCCCCCGCCATGGCGATGGTCGCAACCGTATCCACATCGCCGCCGAACTCGACGCAGTCGATCAGGAGGTCGGGCAAGGTGTTGTTGCGCAACACCGCCGTCACCGCCGCGCGGACCGCATCGATGCCTGACGGCCCGATATCGCCCTTGTGCGGCCGCGCCCAGTCATACCCCGGCACATGCTCGTCGAGGAAACCCGGCAGGTCCGCGCGCGCACCGAGGCCGTAGCAGAAATAGTGGCACATCAGCGCCGCCGCCTGCGCAGCCGCGATGCCCTTCGGCGTGTCGTGCGTCACCGCCGCCTGCCGTTCTGCCACTGCCTTCACCTGTGCGACAGACCTCAGCACGCCGCACGGCCCCGCCCGCATCGCGCCGCCGCTCTTCTCGCTGTCTGGCCGGATGCGCGCGAGAAAATCGTCCGTATCCCTCACCGACTTGAGAAATTCGAAGAATGCGCCGGCATAACCCTCGCGCGGAACAGACTCGCGCTTGAACGCCGCAACAAAGTGCCCGGCGAAATCGCGCGCCAAGGCATCCACGCCGCAGTCGAGCAACGTTTCCGCCACCGCACAGGTCATGTGCGCGTCGTCCGAATAGCGCCCGGCGCCCGTACCAAACTTGTGATGCGGGAAATACGCCGCCGACCAGTTGTTGCGCTCGCGGATGATCCGCCGCGGCGCGTACTCGAAACACACGCCGCGCGCATCCGCGATTGCGATCTTGGTGAGCGGCCCCAACTCCTGCACGTTGTTCCCCTAGACGATCATCCCGCCATCGACCCGCAGAACCTGCCCGGTGACGTACGCGGCTTTATCGGAGGCGAGGAACGCCACTGCATCCGCAATCTCCTGCGCCGTGCCCCAGCGCTTCTCCAGCGGCACAAGCCGCCCCATGCGCTCCAGCGTCTTCTCGCGGTCGAGGCCCTTGTTGAACGCCGTCGTCCACATGCCGTCATCGATCACGCCCGGCGCCACCGCATTCACACGCACGCCAGACCGGCCAAAGTCGATCGAGGCGTTACGCGTGAACGAGTTCACCGCGCCCTTGGAGGTGGAATAGGCGATCTGCCCCAGCGCGCCGGAGTACGCCGACACCGACGAGATGTTCACCACGGCCCCCTTCTGCTTGATCAGCGAGGCAGACAGCGCATCGGTCAACAGGATGAGGTTGCGCACATTGACGTTCAGCGTCTCGTCGAGGCCCTCGGGCGTCACTTTTCCAAAAGGTTGCGCCGAACTGACGCCGGCATTGTTGACCAGTATGTCGACCTCGCCGAGCGCCTTGAGCGCCCCTTCGGCCGCCGCCTTCCAGCCGGTGGCCGAGCTCATGTCCGCCTCGATGGCGATGGCGCCATTGGGCAGGCTCGCGGCCAGCGCCTTCAGCTTGTCGGCCGAGCGGGCAATGAGAGCCACCTTCGCGCCGTCGTTCGCCAGTGTTCGCGCAATCGCCTCGCCGATCCCGCGGCTGGCGCCGGTGACAACCGCTGTCTTGCCCTTGAAGTTGTAGGTCATGGCGTATCCCTCATGTTTTGGAGCCCAACCTATCCATCGGTTGCGGGCCGCGCTAGCGTACAGGCTATGACATTCTCAACGCCCCTCATTCTCTCCGGTCCCAGGCG
>DASYKO010000296.1:0-6204 GCA_035995285.1 Hyphomonadaceae bacterium
TAGAAGACATGGGAGACCTTCCTTCCGAAAGCCGCCTGATGTCCGCTTCGCAGGCCGGAAGAAGGGTTGCGATGACTACGGGTCTGAAGACCGGGTAGTGGGTGGACCGAAGTCCTTGCCGCGGACAGGAGGCGCCCCAAAAGCGCACTGTCATGATGAGAGCGCCGAGCGAGGAAAGAGTCAATTACGTCTGGCTTAACTCAGCTCTTTATCGGGCAGCGGACCAGGTCGACCGAACTGGAATCGTTGAACGTCACCCGCATCTCGCGCAGGTTGTCCTTCACGCGGAAGAACAGGAAGTCGTGGCTTTTCTTGCCCTCCGCCAGGCAGGTGGCGCCGGCGGACCAGGTGGTCGGCTTGTCGCCCTTTCCGTCGGCCATGAAGATGTCTTCGTCGAACACGCAGAAGCGCACGTGCTGGATCGCCATGCGCCGCGGCTCCACCGTCCAGATCTTGCGGGCGTCGTTGCAGTGATTGGAGGCGACGGCCCATTCCCCGGCATAGGCATGGTCGGGGTTCACGCTGGCGCGGAAGGTGTTGGGATCGTTGTCGCGCGAGCCGGCCGCAGAGTCCCCCGAGTCGCCCGCGGACCCCGGACTGCACGCGGCGAGCGCACTCATGCTCGCCATGAAGAAAAAGCATGCGGCCAGCCTACGCACCGCTAACTCCCTGTCAGGATGCGATCGGGACAATGTAAAGGGAACCGCACCTGTGCGCCATTGTTAAGCCACTGGTTTGTGGCGTTGTGCAAGAGGGCGTGTGCGCCCATCCTGAATATGTTGCGCAGAAAGTTACTGCAGGATGCATCCGGCTACCCGTTCTCTCTTGGCGATTGCGCTTGGCTTTCTGGCGGCTGGCAATGCGTTCGCGCACCCGACTTCGCCTGACCTGACGGCCCGGTTCGCGCGTGGGGAGTATCTGGAAGCAGCCAAGCTGGCCGAGGCCGCCGCCGGTCCGGATGATCTGGCGTTCGCGGCGCGATCTCTCCTGGCCTACTGCATGACGGGCGCGGAAGAACCCGATGCGGCGATCGTCGACCGCGCCTCGAAGGACGCCGAGGCAGCCCTCGCCGCCGAGCCTGCGCACGAGGAGGGCCAGCTGCAGCTGGCGATCGCTCTCTCGCTCAAGAGCCGGGCGATGGATGTGCTGGATGCCTGGAACAAGGGATATGGCGACAAGGGAAAGAAGCTGGCGCTGGCCGTTTTGAAGGCCGATCCGGATAACTTCTACGCCCACGGCTTTCTGGCGGTGTGGAATGTCGAGGTGCGGCGGCGCGGCGGACCGGTGGGCGCCGGCATCATGGGCGCGAGTGTGAAGACGGGGCGCGAGCACTATCAGGCTGCCCTGAAGTTGGCGCCGGACGATATCGGCATCCACTGGCAGTATGCCCGCGCGCTCGCGGCGCTCGACGCTAGGCAGTATGGCGATGAGGCGGCCGAGGTGCTTGACCGAGCGCTTGCGGCCAACGCGGGCGACCATGTGGAGGGCGTGATGCAGAAACGCGCCGCCATCCTCGCCGAGGCGCTGAAAGGCGATCGAAAGGCCGCGCAGAAGCTCGCGCGGACGATGCTCTAGCGGCAATCTCGCTATTTCTTCTTGGCCGGCTTCTTTGCAGCAGATGGGGCGGCGGCTTTCTTGGCCGCTGGTTTGGCTGCGGCCTTCTTCCCGGGCGCCTTCGATGTGTTCAGAGCAACCGCGGCCTTGATCAGCGCCTTGAAGGCTGTCTCGTTGATCTTTTCGCCCTGCTTGAAGTCGATGGCCCGGCGCGTGCCGCCGCCGAGGCTGGAGTTGAAGAGCTTTGACGGGTCAGGCAGCGAGGCGCCCTTGGCGAAGGTGGTTTTCACCGCGGCCTTGTAGGTCTCGCCCGTGCAGATGATGCCGTCATGCGACCAGACGGGGATGTCCCACTTCCATTCTTCAACAACCTGCGGATCGGCTTCCTTGATGAGGACGCGTATCTTCGCCAGCGTCTCGCCGCGCCAGTCACCGAGGGACTTGATGCTCGCGTCGATCAGCTTCACAGCGTCGTCGCCGCTCGGCCGCGGGTCGCTTTTTTTCATGGGCGTGTCCTTAACCTGTTCGCCGTCACTGTTTTTCGCGTTCAGCCCGCTTCTTTCGCCACGCAGCCGTTTGCGCCGCAAGCTCCTTTGCCTCGGCGCCCCAGCTTGCGGCGTCGTCGGAATGAATGCTGATCTCGTCCGCAGACAAACTCAGATCCGCCACTACCTCAGCGAGTAGTGCTTTGAACCCCAACGCGGCAGCTTCGCCAACGTCGACCATTACAATCGGGCCTTTGGCGCCGAAGTGCTCAATTGAGTGCTGTAGTTCCTCGAGCAATATAACCCTGCCGGATGAAAGCTTGAGGAAGCAGCCTCGCGCCATTCCCAGCCCATCTTCTTCCCATTCCTGCGGTGAGAAGGGCAGCCTTGTGGCCAGAGTGTTCACTCGCACGTTGAGCATGATCAGCCAAAAGCCGACTCCGCTCGGGAACATGTGCTCGAAGACTTGCTGAACGGGCACGTGTCGTCCCTCACATCTTCTCGCCAGGCAGCTTGCTAGCCTGTTTCACCCAGTCTGCGAACTGGGCCTCGTCGAGCTTGCCTTCGTGGATGTTGTAATAGCGGACGTCTCTCTGCTTCGACGTGTCGGGCGGGACGGGCTTGAGCTGCGCGCCCTTGAAGAAGGCGACCTTGATGTACTTGTCGAAGACGTGGACGCCGAGGAACCAGTAATTGTCTTCCTTGCCGTACATCGGCGAATTCCATTTCACCGCCTTGCGCACGCCGGGGACAGTTTTCTCGATGATCCTGTCGAGCTTGCGGCCCATCTCGCTTTTCCAGCCGGGCATCGCGGCGATGTAGGCCTGCACCGGCGCGTCGCCATAGCCCTTGGCGATCTGCGGATTGCCGCCAGAGAGCAGCACGGTCTCTCCGGGCTTTGCCTTGAGTGGCTTGTACGCCTTCTTTGGCTTGGCCTTCGCCGCGGCTTTCTTCGGAGCAGCTTTCTTCACGGTCTTCACCGGTTTCATCGCGCTACTGGCTCGCCCAGAGGATACGCGCCATCCAGGCCAGCTGGGCGCGCGAGAGTTCGCGGGGAGGGTAGGCGGGGTTGAGCGAGAGCAGTTCCACCGTACGCTCCGTCATCCGGCCGAGCACCTTGGCCAGCACCTCGCCATCCTTAGTGCGCGCCACCACGCGGTCTCCCTTGCGGACAGTCATGGCCGGCGCAACCACGATGCGGTCGCCGCGGCGGTAGACCGGCTCCATGGAATCCCCGGTGATCTCCAGCGCGTAGACATCCTCTGTCTCCAGCCCCGGGAAGCGCACTTCCTCCCAGCCGTCGCCGACAGGGAAGCCCGCATCATCGAAATACCCATCGTTCCCCGCCTTGGCGAAGCCGAGCAGAGGCGCCGAATGGCCGCGCCGCCCCTCTGCCAGCGCCGCGAAGTCCTCGAGCGATGCGCCAACCGCATCGAGGGCCTTAATCAGGCTTTCGGTGGAGAGCCAGCGCGGGCTGCCATCGGGCTGCAGCCGCTTGGACTTGTTGAATGCCGTGGCATCCAGCCCCGCCTTCTTGGCGAGCCCGGAGGCCGAAAGGCCATGCTTCTCGGCCAAGGTGTCGATCCCCTTCCAGATAACCGAATGGCGCATGGCGGCATCTCCGATAGGACGTCGGACCTATATAGGAAGCCGATCCTAGCTGCAAGCCCAGAGTTTATGCGGGAATTTCATGCACGAAGCCGCATCCGGCCTCGACTGCGCGCCATCTGGGGAAAAACCGGCGTTGAAGGGTTTCCCGAAAGGCCCCAGAAGGTATGTCCCTGCCGGGGCCCCGGCGTTTCGGAGCCTCGCGGCCTCGCGGAATAGATGGATTTTCTCTTTCTCGTCCTGCTGATCCTCTTGAACGGCGTGTTCGCGCTGTCCGAGATGGCGATCGTGTCGTCGCGCCGGCCACGCCTGCAGGCGATGGCGGACCGCGGCAGCACCGGAGCGAAGACGGCGCTCAAGCTGCTGGACGATCCATCCAAGCTTCTCTCCACCGTGCAGATCGGCATCACGGCCATCGGCGTCATCGCCGGCGCCTATGGCGCGACCTCGCTGTCGGACAATTTCTCCCCGTGGATCGAGGCGACCTTCCCGGGCGTCGCCAAATACGCCCCCTCGATCGCCTTCGGCATCGTCATCGTGCTGACGACCTTCCTCTCGCTTGTTGTCGGAGAGCTGATCCCAAAGCGCATCGCCCTGTCGGCGCCGGAGCCTCTGGCCGCCGCCATGGCCCCCGCGATGCGCATGACCGAGGTGATCGCCTCGCCCTTGGTCTGGCTTCTGCGCTTCTGCACCGACGGCGTCATCCGGCTGCTCGGTCTGCACAAGACCCGGCAGGAAGACGTCACGGAGGAAGAGCTTCAGTCCATCATCGTCGAAGGCGCGGAAGCCGGCGTAATCGAGGAAGAAGAGCGCGAGATGATCCAGGGCGTGATGCGCCTGGGCGACCGCAACGTGAAGGCGATCATGACGCCGCGCACCGAAATGGTCTGGCTCGACACCGGCCAGACACGTGACGAGGTGCTGATGGAAATCAAGGACAGCGGCCATTCGCGCTTTCCCGTCGCCGAAGGCAATCCGGATCACGTCGTAGGTGTCGTGCAGACCAAGGAACTGCTTGTCCATCTCGGAAAGACGGGCGCGATCGACATCAAGGCCGTGATGCACCCGCCGATCTTCATTCCGGATACGATGCCCGTGCTCAAGATGCTCGAAGCCATGCGCGGCAATCCGGTGCGCATGGTGTTCGTCTCGGACGAATACGGCGGCATCCTCGGCATGGTGACGGCGGCGGACCTCTTGGAATCCATCGCAGGCGATGCGGCGCTCAGCGAGAACGAGGCCGTGGCCGCCCCCATCAAGCGCGATGACGGCAGCTGGCTCGTGGACGGCATGACGCCGGTTGACGAGTTCCAGGAGATCGTCGGCGTCAAAGGGTTGGACGAAGAAGAAGGCTATTCGACAGTCGCCGGTCTGGTGATGCACCTCCTGCGCGCTGTGCCCAACGAGGGCGACAAGACCGAGACCGATCAGCTGGCCTTCGAAGTCATCGACATGGACGGCCGCCGCGTCGACAAGGTTCTGGTGCGCAAGCTTGAGCCGGCCGAGACGGATCCCAGCGGTTAAGCGCACTCCGCCGGCGAAGCCGCTGGAGGTTGCATTCGGCAAGTCCGAATGACGGAGGGGGGCCTCATGGAGAACGTCTTCCTGCTCGTCGGCCTGTCGCCGCTTCTCATAGTCCTCGCATTCATGTGCCTGCGGTGTACGCGCGAAGGGAAATGGTTCGCAGACCTGGCTGGCGACTGGATCAAGGTGCTGAAGCGCAAATCGCCGCCGGACGATCAGCAGAAGTAGGCGAACCTAAGCGTCCACGCCCGCCCTCTGAAGTCCAAGCAGCAGGATCTTGTTGAGCAGGTCCTGATAGCTCGTGCCGGCGTGTAGGGCGGCCTGGGCGAATTCCTCGCGGGCGGAGATTTCCGGGTTCGGGTTCGCTTCGATGAAATAGGGCGTGCCGTCTGCCGCGAGGCGGAAGTCGATGCGGCAGTAGCCGTCTATCTCTAGCGCTTCGCAGATGCGCTTGGCGGAGGTCCTGATGCGCGTTTCGATCACAGGATCAAGGCCTTGCGCGGGCCCCTGCAGAATGCCGCGCTTTTCCTGGTAGATGGGGTCGTGCTTTACCTTCTCGGTGGCGATCGGCAGGGCGCCATCGGCCAGGTTCGAGAACGACAGCTCCCACACGGGCAAGACCTGCGGCTTCTCGTTGCCGAGCACGCCGACATAGATCTCGCGGCCTTCGATATATTGTTCGGCGATCGCCGGCGTCTTGATGCGCTCGTGCACGAACGCCACGCGCTCGGCCAGCTTCTCATCGCTGTCGACCACAGAGGCCTGGCTGATCCCGCGCGAGGCGTCCTCGCTCAGCGACTTGACGATAACGGGGTAGGGCAGGCCGCGCGGACGCTTTACCTTCTTCGTGCTTTTCGGAAACACCGCGAAAGCAGGCGCGGGGATGCGGTGATATTTCAGGATCTTCTTCGACAGGTCCTTGCCGCGCGCCAGCAGGAGGCCGCGGGGGTTGCAGCCGGTATAGGGGATCTGCAGCAGCTCCAGCAGGCTCACCACGTTCTGGGCGTAGAGCGTCTCGCCGTGAAACTCTTCG
>DASYKO010000297.1:0-2858 GCA_035995285.1 Hyphomonadaceae bacterium
CTACCGGTAGCGCCAGCAATGGCGTGGCCAACACAAGCGCGGTTCATCCGCGTCCCCGGCCCTCCTTTGCGGAGGCCACGCACCGCTGCGGCCCGCGAGGGGAAAGCGGAAGGCATCCCAGGCGGTGATCACCGGCCTGAAGGCGAGCGCATACCCGTAGGGTACATTAGGGCAAAGCCCGTAATGCACCATCCCACCACGACTAACGAAGGTACGTGACGCCCACGAACCATCGCACCACGCCCACGAAGATGGCGCCTTACGGCCTTCGGCCTAATGCACCCTACGATACCGGACGACGATGTTTGAAATCGACGAGCGCGGATGCCAACTCACGCCACCTGTCCGGCGGCCCAGCCCGAGCTCCACGCCCACTGGAAATTGTAACCGCCGAGCCAGCCCGTCACATCCACGCATTCGCCGATGAAATAGAGTCCCGGCACAGCCTGCGCCATCATCGTGCGCGAGGAGAGGGCAGTCGTTGCAACCCCGCCGACCGTCACCTCCGCCGTGCGCCATCCCTCCGTGCCGCCAGGCGAGACGCGCCATTCATGGATCTCGCGCGCAATGGCGGTGAGCTTGGCGTCGGAGAGATCCGCCAGCCGCGCCTCGCCGAATGCCCGCAGCGCCACCTGCTCGGCCACTCGCCTGGGAACGAGCTGCGCCAGCGCCGTCGGCAGGGTGAGCTTCGGCCGCTCCATCCGCTCGCGCCGCAGCATCGCATATGCATCCTGCCCATGCGCCAGATCGATCACCACCTCGTCCCCTTCGCGCCAGAACGAAGACACTTGAAGCACCGCCGGTCCCGAAAGCCCGCGGTGCGTGAACAGCACGCCGCCATCGAACGATGCGCCATTGCACGCCGCGCGCCCCTCCACCGAAACCCCCGCCAGCTCCGCAATCGCGCCCAGCACCGGCTGGTGAAACGTGAACGGCACAAGCCCGGCGCGCGGCTCGATCACATCGATCCCGAACTGCCGCGCGATTCCGTACGCAAATCCGCTCGCGCCCATCTTGGGGATCGACTTGCCCCCGGTCGCGATCACCAGCGAAGCGCAGCGGAATGCGCCAGCCGAAGTCTCGACCTCGAACCCGTCGCCCACCCTCGAGATCGCGCCCGGCTCCACCCCCAGCGCCACCTCTCCGCCCGCCGCGCGCACATCATCCAGCAGCATCTCGATGATCTCCCGCGCCGAGCCATCACAGAACAGCTGCCCCTTTTCCTTCTCGTGATATGCAATTCCCCGCGCCTCGACCCGAGCAATGAAATCCGCCGCCGAAAACCGCTTCAACGCCGAAACGCAGAAATCCGGATTGTCCGACAGGAACTGCTTCGGGCTCGCATGCAGGTTGGTGAAATTGCACCGCCCCCCGCCCGAGATCCGAATCTTCTCCGCCGGCTTCGCCGCATGATCGAGCACCACAACGCTGCGCCCCCGGCGCCCCGCCTCGATCGCGCACATCAACCCGGCCGCGCCCGCGCCGAGGATCAGAACATCAGTCTCTCTCACCATGAGTCAGCATCGCCACGGCGGCGCGCGCGTCACAACAACAATCGTCGGTGCATCGATTGAACGACAAAGATTCGTCGTGAAGGAGAAAAGACTCGACGCGTGTTCATGATTTGTTCCAGGATGAGTTTGACTTGCTGGAAGGCCTTCATGCTCCTCGACGCACGGCACGATATTCCTCCGCCTGACCAGCCGACGAATGTGTTCGTCGCGCTCCGGCCGCCATGGCCAGTCGCCGAGCAGTTCCATTCAAGAGCGACGGAGGTCTGCTCAAGCGCGAGCATCATCGGAAGCCGGCGGCCATTCTTCATTCTGCACATGACCCTTCTTTCGATTGGCGGGGCCATGGGCCGGATTCCGTTCCCACTTCTCAAGAAGATCGATGCAGCGATCAGCATGGTGCAGTTCCCCGCATTCGAGATCGTGCTCGACGAAGCGCTAAGCTTCGAGAACCACAAGGACAGCGTCCCATTCGTTCTGGAAGGCGGCGAACTGACGGACGTGTGCGTGCTTCGCCTTGCCGCTCTCAATGCAATGCGCGTCAGGGATATCAACATTCCCGCGCGGACGGCTTTCTCACCGCACATGACGCTCGCCTATGCGCGCCGCCGTTCTCCACGCATCAGGGTTGAGCCCTTCAGCTGGAAGGCGTGCGAATTCCAGCTCATCGAAAGCTGGGTCGGCCAGACGAAATATGTGGAGCTGGCGCGGTGGACGCTTTGGGAGAATGAGCCGCCAAGCCTGGGGCGACCGATGCGGCCGGGCCACACAAAGCGGCAACTAACATGATCTGAAATGAACTGGTGCTGCCTTGGTGACTTGAACACCTGACCCCGCATTACGAAAACGCGCCCGCCCGTGCAGCGCTGCAAATTTTGGACGACCAACGGCAGTGGAGTTCAGGCAATCAGATCTGGGTGTTCCCGGCGCAGAAGGGCGACGGACACTTCGACGGTCTCAGCAAGGAATGGGGGCAGATTCGTCGACTGGCAAAGATCGAAGACGTTCATGTTCATGACCTTCGGCATACATTCGCCAGCATCGGAGCAGGGGGTGGTGTCGGCCTGCCTCTGATCGGCGGCATATTGGGACACCGGCAGGCTTCCACCACGCAGCGGTACGCCAAAAGCGCATTCGAGCAGATGTCGCTCCTATAGAGACGGAGCGAAGTTTGAGTCGTTCGCTTGGATCGCGGCATGCGACCGTTGTTGGCCGAGGCTGTGTGAAAACCCCAAATCACTTTAATCTTCTATCTGCCCGGATAGGAGGTCGCGATGAGCGGTTTCATTGCAGGTGTTGGCCGCGATCAGGCGACGCTGTTTCCGGACTGTCTCGATGATTTTGTAG
>DASYKO010000298.1:0-4655 GCA_035995285.1 Hyphomonadaceae bacterium
AAGTCCCACACCCCCCACCTGTCCGCCCCCCTTCGGGCGGGCGGGACCATGTTGCTCCAGCTTACCCTGACCGTTCTTTGTCCAACTCGCACCGCGCGGTCCCGCCCGCCCGAAGGGGGGCGGACAGGTGGGGGTGTGGAACCTTGTTCTGATCTTCATTTCTGCCTGCCGCTTGGCCTAAAGCTCAGGCGACCAGCAGAACGCCAGCTTTCGCTGCCTTGTCCCCCTGCCCTCCGCTAGGCTACCTCTCACGCGAACCAGCCCGTGAGGGGACCAACATGACCATCCGCTTCGTATCCGCTGCAGCTTTGGGCGCCATAGCGCTCGGCGCATGTGCTTCCGCTCCAGACCCCGCCGCCGCCGGGCGGTTGGCCTTCATGGTCGGCTGCTGGGAATCGACGGATGCCGCCGGCAAGACCAACCGTGAAGTCTGGTCGCTTCCGTCTGGCGGCATCATGTTCGGCTGGGCCACCACGATCACGCCGGGCCAGCCGACCTTCTTCGAGCAGACCCGCATCGAGCTGCGCGACGGCGGCGCCAACTATGTCGCCTCGCCCAATGGCGACCGGCCGGTGATCTTCCAGGAAGCCAGGCAGCCGGCGGCAGTCGACAAGAAGGGTAATCCCCTGCCCGCAACCAGCATCACGTTCGAGAATGCGCAGCACGACTACCCGCAGCGCATCATCTACCTTGCTGAAAAAAAGGGCCTGTCGGCCCATATCTCGAGGCTCGATGGTACGCGCCAGACGAACTACTTCTGGGCGCCCTGCAAGACCTGAGCGGCCTGACTACATGATCGCTTCGATACCGCCGAGGAAGACCTTCACGGCGCGGTCGACCGTCTCGCGGATTTCCTGCTCGCTCGGGCGGTAGCTGGCGTTGAGCAGCGCGCGGTACTGGATGCGGGCGCGCAGCAGGTCGAAGAACACCATGGCCGCCAGTTCGGGATTGCTGATCTTGATCTCGCCGGCCGCGGCGCGATCGGACAGGTAGTCGGCAAGCGCCTTGCGCACGACCTCGATCCCCCTCTTGCTCCAGTTCTGGGCGAGGTCCGGGAATTTCTTCGCCTGGGCGACCAGGAGGCGGAAAACATCGAGGCTCTCGTCCTCCACCTGCATGGTGAGGAACGACTCGCCAATTCGCCGCAGGCCCTCGCGCAGGGGCGCATGCTGGGCGAGTTCGACGTGCATCTGCTCGGTCAGGTCGTTGACCCGGGCGTCGATCATCGCCTCGAACAGGCCCTTCTTGCCGCCGAACTGGCCATAGAGCGTAGAGAGCGAACCCCCTGCACGCTTTACGATTTCAGCCATGTTCGCGGCTTCGTAACCGTATTCGAGGAATACTTCCCGTGCGGCCTTGAGGAAGGCTGCGCGGCGCAGCTCGGCCCTGCCCGCTTCGGGTTCGGCAGCCGTTTTCGTGGAATCGTCCTGTGCCATTTATTAGAGATACCCGAGGGCAGGCCCGCTTGATACTCGGGCAGGCATCGTTACATTTCAACGGAAACGTAACACGGATTACATATATTGTAATCTCGACCACAGTACCGGCGTGCACCGGCCCAGGACAGGAAAATCTGCCATGGCCTTGAAAACTGTGAAGCTGGAGGCCGGCGCTCCCCAGCCCGACGACGACACGCAAACCTCCGCTCCGGCCACCAGCGCGCCCGCAGCTGCGCCGCCCCGTAAGCGCAACTTCGTGCTGCCGATCATCGGCCTCATCGTCGTCGCCGGCCTCGCCTGGTTCGGCGTCAACTGGTTCCTCACCGGCCGCTTCGAGATCTCGACCGACAACGCGCAGATCCGCGCCGACCTCACACGCGTAGCCCCCAAAGTGCAGGGCTATGTCACCAAGGTGCACGTGGTCGAGAACCAGAAGGTCAAAGCCGGCGAGCTGCTGATCTCGCTTGAGGGCGCAGACTTCCAGGCGCGTGTCGCCCAGGCTCAAGCCGCCCTCGCTCAGGCCGAAGCCGACGCCGCCCAGGCCAAGGCCCGCATCTCGGCCCAGCGCGACACGCTCGCCGAAGCCCGCGCCGCGCGTGAAGCGGCCGACGCATCTGCCGACTACACGACCTCCGACACCAAGCGTCTCTCCGAACTCGCCGACAAAGGCTGGTATCCCAAGGCGCGCGTCGAGCAATCCGTCGCCGCCGAGCGCACCGCCAAGGCGCAGCTGCAGCAGGCGCAGGCCGGCGTCACCTCCCAACAGAGCCAGCTCGCCTCGACCGTCGCCGCCGCGCAATCTGCCGACGCCAAGATCGCCGCCGCGAAGGCCATGCTGGACGCCGCCCAGCTCGATCTCGGCCGCACCGAAATCCGCGCGCCGGCTGATGGCGTCATTGCCAACAAGAACGTCATCGAAGGCCAGCTGCTCTCGCCCAACCAGCAGGCGATGGTGATCGTCACCGGCACAGAGGCCTATGTCGTCGCCAACTTCAAGGAGACGCAGGTCGCCAAGATGGTTCCCGGCCAGTGCGTCCACATGCATGTCGACGCCTATCCGAACATGAAGGTCACCGGAAAGGTTGACAGCCTCTCCCCCGCAACGGGCGCCACGTTCAGCCTGATGCCGCAGGACACCGCCACCGGCAACTTCACCAAGATCGTGCAGCGCGTGCCCGTGCGGATCTCGCTCAGCAAGGAGGCGCTTGCGACCGGCCTCATGCGCGCGGGCATCCAGGTCGTCGCCACCGTCTCGACCAAGCCGAACGAAACCTGCGAGTAGCCTCATGAGCGCGACCACCGCGCCAGGAGCAGGAATGGGCGGGCCGCCCGCAGCGGCAGCGCACCATGTCCATGTCGTGCCCGAGCGCGGCACGCCGGAATTCGCCAAGCTGAACCTCGGCTTCTTCGCCATGGTCATCGGCATGTTCATGGCGATCCTGGACATCCAGATCGTCGCCTCCTCCATCCAGAAGATCCAGGCGGGCGTCGCCGCCTCCGCAGACGAGATCGCGTGGATCCAGACCAGCTATCTCATCGCCGAGGTGATCGGCATTCCGCTCTCCGGCCTGCTCAACCGCGCGCTCTCCATGCGCCGCCTGTTCGTGTTCTCGGCGCTCGCCTTCACGGCCGCCAGCGTGCTTTGCGCGATGGCGTGGGACCTTCACAGCCTGATCTTCTTCCGCTGCATCCAGGGCTTCGTCGGCGCGGCGATGATCCCGACCACGATGGCGGCGGCCTTCACGCTCTTCGGTCCCAACCGCTCCATGCTGCAACAGGTGGCGATCGGCATGGTGGCGACGCTGGCGCCCTCGATCGGCCCCACGCTCGGCGGCTGGATCACCGAGAACGCCAGCTGGCACTGGCTCTTCCTCGTCAACGTCATTCCCGGCGTGATCTCCGTCTACTTCGTCTGGAACAACATTCCCAAGACGCCGCACGACCACAGCCTGATCAAGAACATCGACATCATCGGCCTCGCCTCCATGGCGCTGTTCCTCGGCTCGTTCGAATACCTGTTCGAGGAGGGTCCGAAGAATGGCTGGTTCGAGGAAAGCGATCTGGTGGGGTTCGCATTCCTCTGCGCGATCGCCGGCGCCGTCTTCTTCTGGCGGGCGTTCACTCGGAAGAATCCGGTGGTCGACCTCACCGTGTTCAAGGATCGGAACTTCGCGGTGGGATCGATCGTCGCGGTGATCGTGGGCTTCGGCCTGTTCGGGTCGGTCTACATCACGCCCCTGTTCCTGGGCTCCGTGCGCCAGTTCAACTCGTTCCAGATCGGCCAGATCATGAGCGTGGGCGGGCTTGCCATGTTCATCTGCGGCCCGCTTGCGGGCATGCTGATCCGTAAAGTGGATCCACGTTTTGTGCTCGCCACCGGCCTCGCGATGACGGCGAGCGGCCTCTACCTCAACCAGTTCCTCACCGCAGAGAGCGGCTTCAATGAGTTCTTCCTGCCGCAGATCCTGCGCGGCGGCGGCCTCATCATGTCGATGATCCCGGCGAACTTCGTGGCGCTGGGCACGCTGCCGCCGATGAAGCTGCCGAACGCCACCGGCGTCGTCACCGTGGCGCGCAACCTTGGCGGAGCGGTGGGGCTGGCAGCCCTCAACACGCTGCGCCTCAACTACAACAACCTGCACCAGCAGGAGCTGTCCGCCGGCCTCAACCCCGGCCGGCCGGAAGTCGCCGCCTGGCTGGAGCAGGCGCAGGCCAACCTCATGGCCGCGGGCAATTCCGATCCGGAGGGAACGGCGGTGATGCAGCTTGCGCGCCGCATGCAGGTCGAGGCGGCGGTGATGACCTTCAACAACATGTTCCTGGTGATGGCGATCTGCTTCGCCTGCATGTTCGTGATGGTGCCGTTCCTGAAGAAGCCGGCAACGGCAGGCGGGCCGGGACCCGCCGCAGAGGCGCATTAGAGCGTCGATTTCAAACATCGTCGTAGGGTGCATTAGGCCGAAGGCCGTAATGCACCACCTTCGTTGGCGTGGCGCGATGTCGGCTTCCTGACGCACCTCAGGTAGACGCGGCGCGATGGTGCATTACGGCCTCCGGCCTGGCGCACCCTAC
Source organism: Hyphomonadaceae bacterium (assembly GCA_035995285.1). Lineage (GTDB taxonomy): Bacteria > Pseudomonadota > Alphaproteobacteria > Caulobacterales > Hyphomonadaceae > UBA7672. Next base: position 4,512 of record DASYKO010000298.1, read on the forward strand.
GGTCCCGGACTCGCCTTCATGTCGGAGCGGAAACCGGAAAACTCCCCACGGGGATAACCCCTGAAACCGCCTTCGCGCCTCCCGAAATTCTCCGCAAATCAAAGCTCACGAAAACGCTATCGTGCATCGGTCCCACCCCCTCCT
>DASYKO010000299.1:0-7624 GCA_035995285.1 Hyphomonadaceae bacterium
CCATGATTCCGATAGCTAGATGATCCTGGTCTGTCCGTCCTGCGACACACGTTACTTCGCCGACGACGTTGCGATCGGCAAGGACGGGAGACGTGTGCGCTGCGTTTCGTGCGGCCATTCCTGGTTCACGAAGCTGCCCGATGAGGCTGGCGCGCCGGCCCCTCCTGAAGACACCGGCCTCACCCGCGAACAGGTCGAGCGCCTGCGCCAGACAGCAGCCGCCAACTCCGCCGCGCGCGCCGGACCGCACGCAGAGTTCCGCGCTCGCGAGCATGCGCGACGCAAACGCGACCGCTCGCGCGCTGCAGGCATCGCCTGGACTGCAGGCTTCGTTCTCTTCGTCGCCTCCCTCGGCGCCAGTGTTCTCTTCCGCAATGAAGTCGCCGACATGTGGCCGCGCACGGCCGTGCTCTATCGCATGGTCGGCCTCGACGTGAACCGCTTCGGTCTCGTGCTGGAGAATGTCGGCGCCAAGCGCTCCTTCGACGGCACCACGCCTGTGCTCACCGTCACCGGCGCCGCCGTCAACACAGGCGATGAGCGCCGCAATGCTCCGCAGCTGCGTGTCGTCCTGCGCGACGAGAAGGGCAAGGAAGTAAAAACCTGGACCGACTCGCTCGACGTCCCCTCGCTCGGGCCCGGCGAGCGCGTGGAATTCTCTTCCCGCTTCGAAGCGCCGCCTGTCGAAACCTATCGCCTCTCCGTCACCTTTGCCCCGCAGCCCGGCGAGGAAGAGCACAAGGGCGGGGAAACCAATGTCGAGCCGACCGGCGCCACCGAAGCTTCGGGCGATCACGGCTCCCCATCTTCAAGTGCTGGGCCTTCAAGCGCCACGCCTGCCAAGCTCGCGCAGGCGAAGAAGGACGATGACCACTACGAAGAGCCCGGCTGGGGTCATGCCGACGAAGATCTCGGCGACAAGTCGCCCGAAGAGATGCAGTCCGTGAAACCGGGCGCCGCCACGCCGCCTGCTGCTGCGGCCAAGCCGGCCACGCCGCCTGCCGCGAAGGCGCCTGCTCCGAAAGCTCCTGCAGCTGGAGCGGCCAATCACTAGCCTGCCTGCCTCCGCAATTCCCGCTCACGTCGATGTCCTGCTCACGCAGGAAGATGTTCACGCCCGCGTCGATGCTCTCGCGCAAAAGCTGGCCCCGCGCGTATCGACCGGCGACTGGACGGCGGTCGTGGTGCTCTTGGGCGCTGCACCCTTCGCCTCGGACCTTTTGCGCGCCTTCTCCCGCCGCGGCATAGACATCGGGTTCGACGCGATCTGGCTGCAGAGCTATGCCGACGCCCGCGAAAGCTCCGGCCGCATGCAGATTCATGCCGATGTCGTCCGCCCTGTGGAAGGCCGTGGCATTCTCCTGGTCGACGACGTGTTCGATTCAGGCCGCACCATCACCTTCGCCCGCGACCACTTCCTGCACAAAGGCGCCCGCGAAGTCCTCACCTGCGTCTTCGCCCGCAAGCCAGACGCCGCCCCCGAAGGCCTAGACGCATGGGCGTGGGACGCTCCCAACCGCTATCTCGTCGGCTACGGCATGGACGATGCGGGCACGATGCGCGGCCTCCCCTTCGTCGGCGCCATCAAGGGCGCGTAGCGTCCTGCCGCGCCCACGGTGTCCTGCCCCACGAAGTGGGGAAGGTGGATCGCTCGCTCTTGCGAGCGAGACGGAAGGGGCCGGCTGCGAAGCAGACGGATAGAGCCTCAAGAAGATTCTCCATGCTGCACCATCCGCGTGCTGCGCAGGCGGCCCCCTCCGTCTCGCTGACTTCGTCAGCGATCCACCTCCCACACTGCGTGGTGGAGGACGCCCCCAAACGCAAAGCGGCCCGGAGTTATCCGGGCCGCAGTGCTATCCCTGCAGTTGGTTTCCTAGACTCCGCGCCGCGTCGCGCCCATGACGGCGGAGATGACGAAGAGAACCAGGAAGATGAAGAACAGGATCTTGGCGATGCCCGCGGCAGACGCCGCGATCCCGCCAAATCCCAGCACCGCGGCGATCACCGCGACGACAAGAAAGACCAGCGTCCAGCTAAGCATGACTAAACCTCGTTGAAGGGGCCTGGCGCGTTGGTCACGCAAGGCAGCATTCCCTAGGCAATCAACGGGCTTCTGCTTGCGGGGTTCCACCTTGAACGATCACGGGATCCCCGGGCTTGGCCGAGTCGTAGTTGCGTTTGATCTCGAGTCCGTTGCGGTCGATCGTGCAGATATCCTGCACCATGTGTTCGCCATCGATCTGGATCACGCAGAAGGCAGGCCGCGTTGCGCGCAGCCGGGTGGAGAGCGTGCCCGATCCCATCTGCACCATCGGCCTGCGCGCCGCCTCGATCGGATGCGCAAACGCATCATGGATGTGACCCGTCAGGATCGCATCGACTTTCGCAGCCGCGCACCTGCGCAGCGCCTCGCCGCCGCGCCGCGTGTCGACCGCGATCTTTGCATGCGAAGGCTCGACCAGCGGATGATGGCACACGAGAATCCGCCACGCGCCCTCGGGCCCTCCTTTGAGGCGCTCCAGCGCTTCCTCGAGATCATCGAGTGCGATGACGCCGTCCGCCCAGTTTACCCGGCCCTGAATGCCGCGCGCTGTGTTGATCGCCGAAATACGCACCAGCCCGCCGCCAAGCTCAACAAGCTTTCCCACTGCATCGAGGCCAGTCATGTAGCGCGCATAGCGGTCGAACGGCGCGATCATGCGCGCGGGCAGGTGATAGACGGGTGTGTCGTGGTTGCCCGGCGCCACGATCGGCGGCACGCCCAGGCTGTCGAACCATTCCCGCGCCGCTTCGAACTCGCGCCGCCGGCCGCTCTGCGTGATGTCGCCTGCAATGATGATCGCATCCGGCTTGATGCGTTTTGTGAATTCCTCGACGGCCGCGAGAGCCTCGCGGTCCTCGGCGCCGAAATGCACGTCGGAAAGATGCAGCAGCCTTATTGGCCGCCGGCTTCCGCCGTCTTGTCCGTTGGAGCCGGCTGTGCCGCCGCCATCTGTCCCGCTGTCAGGCATTGCGCCGCTTCCTTGATGTATTTGACGCGCACCGTATCCCCCGCCTCGATAGACTCGCCGTCAACTATGACCGGGATATGGCCATCCGCACTTTCGATCTTGAGCGATTGTCCCGGGACAATCGTAACGCCCGGCGCAGTGCGCCAGTCTGAAATGAAGGACGACCAGATCACGTTGAGCGCCGCGCCTGCATTCGAATCCGCCAGCGCAAAGAACTCCATCTCGGCATCTCGCGCCATCGGGCCCACCAGCGCGCCGATCACGCTGGTCGGCGGAAGCCGCTCGCGCTCGAAATTGTAGCCCTCGCGATAGGTGGCGGTCAGCTCCATCGTGTTGAGCGTATCGAGGGCCGCGGCCGCAGCCGTCACGGCTTTCACCAGCTCGCCATGGCGCACGGCCTCGCGCGCCTCCGCCAGCCGAGCCGGAGCGCCGGCGAGCATCGCGCAATAGAAGAATTCGTCATTCACCTGGCCCGCGGGCAGCATCATGCGCTTGGGCGCCGCCAGCGTTTCCTTCAGCACCTGATCCCACGGCTTCTCGCCATGGATGGCGCGCGGCAGGATGTTCATCGTCCCGCCCGGTAATAATAATAGGTTCGGCGTCGCCTTGCCGACCAGATGCAGAGCCGTGCGCAGCGTGCCATCGCCGCCCCACACGATGAACAGGTCGGGCTCCTTGGCCGCGAGCTGCTTGAGCTGTGTGTTGCAATCCGTACGGTCGATCTCGACCACGTCGGCGCCGTGCACGCCATTGGCCTCAAGCGCCGCGCGCAGCTTGTCCCCGCCATCCGCGGCCACGGATCCCGAACCAGGATTGTAAAGAGCAATGGTTTTCATGGGCGTCCCGATGGTTCCGTTCGCTTACGGCCAGCTAGCCGAAGGCTAGTTCGCTCATGCAATGGAACCTCGGAACTAACGTCCCGAATTGGCTTGGAGTTCCCTCAATCTCGGGAGTTTAGAGCGCGCCCACAAGAGCCGCGACGCCCGCCACGACCAGTCCCGCCGCCACCGACAGGCACAGCACCAGCGCCATCAGACCATCGGAAGACGCAACTTCCCGGTCGATCTGGTCGGCGAGTTCCTTTTCATGGATGTCGGTCATGGCGTTCATCCGTTCTCCGAAGACCAAAATGAACAACGGGAACCTTGGTTCCCTGCATTTCGCATCTGCAAAAACGCAGCGGGAGCGCCACCCGAAAGCAGCGCTCCCAAAGCGTCAGGGCTGGCTCACGGCCTAGCCGCGATAATCGCCATTGGCCCAGTATGTGCGGCCTGACCGGCGGTCGACGTAGTAGTAGCGCTGATATTGCCCGTCATAGATCAGCGCTTCGCCGTTGGGTCCGGTCTGGTATTGATTTTGAGCCGTCTGCGGGTTGTTGCGGTCCTGGCTTGCGCCGACGGCCGCGCCGCCGACACCGCCGACGACCGCGCCGATGGCAGCGCCGGTCTTGGCGTCGCCCGAGCCGGTGTTGTTGCCGATTGCAGCGCCGGCCAAGGCGCCGAGAGCCGCGCCGCCCAAGGCGCCCCGTTCCGTGTTTCCGGTCGAGGTGCAGGCGCCGAGGCCCAGCACCGTTACGGCAGCCGCCGTGAGGATTGTGAGTTTCATGGGGAGGGCTCCTTATGCCTCGGTATTATCGGGATGTTCTGGCAGGCAACGCCGCGCGCAGGCGCGCGGTTCCGTTCATTTCCGCACGGCGTTCCGCAATGTCACACCCACGCCACCGATGATAACGCCCACGACAGCCGCCTGCGCGACCACTGCCAGAGACGCCCCAATGACCGTGTTGATCAGAAGGCCCGCGCCCGCGCCTACAATGCCGCCAAGCGCCAATCCGGCCCCAACGCCCCGTGTGGAACTGCGATCCGGCTGACGCGCTACAGGCGCATCATCCATGCTCTTGAGCTGGACCAGGACCTTGGAGACGTCGCGCAGGTCCGTTTCCTCCCCGCCGCTCATATTCTCGGCGGTGGATTCGGCCAGGCGCTGCGCATCCAGCTGCCAGCTTTCGAGAATCCGGCGCTTGTCGTCATTGGTCAGCGTCGGCTCATTCAGCACATCGGCCGGATGGTCAAAGTGCCGGGTCGGATTGGTGATCATGTCTTCGACATGCGTGTCCATGACTGTTCCTCATGCCCATACAGCGCGCCCAAGCCGGGCTCGTTTCACGGGTCAAATGGGAACGGGAATCCCTCGCAGGTGGTTCCGAGGGACACACAGCATGAAATTCAGCAAATGCACGGAACCGGAGGCGTTCCGTAACAATGGCCCTCAGGCCAGCATCAGCGCCCTGGCTGCGCGCTCGGCCAGTTGCTGTGTACGTACGTCGATGGCTGCAGGCGTCCACACCTCGGACTGCGCAACATCCAGCGCCGACCTGTAGTGCGGCGAAAGCTGAGCAAGGACGGGCCGCTTCTGCAGATACTGCCCGTCGAAGAGCCGGTGGTTCACGTCCTTCGGCAGCAGGCAGAGATTGCCGAATTTCTCGGCATAGATGTGCTGCTCGGCCGGGAAGTCTTTCACCCATTGTCCGCCACAGCGTTTGGGAAGCACGTGTTCGACGCTGGTGTCGTCTGTCGCGCGGAAGTCGATTTCATCCTGCGGCCAGTAGAGCGTTTCCGTCCAGCGCACATGAGCCCCGCGCCGATACTTGTCGGCGATCTGGCCATCCTGCAGCCGGGCGATGGCGCGCTTGCGCCACTTGGCGCTGACGCACAAGGCGCCGTGATCGCGGCGCTCGAACGGATCGCGTCCTTCCTGGATCTGGGCCACGGCTTCGACTGCAATGTTGAGGATCCAGTCGTCATCGACATCGACGAGGTTGATGATGAACGCCCAGCGCGTGAGGCCCGCAATGCTCTTGGCGAAACGTAGCGGCGCCTTTGCGTCTCTCTGGGCGAAGGCAAAGGCGATCGCGTGCCAGTGCTTCCACGGCAGGAAGCCAAGCCGGTGCAGGTCGGCTTCAGGCTGGCGCAGGACCTCGTGGCCCAGCACGCCGCGTACCAGCCTGTTGTGGAGCTCTGCAATGGCGGGCAGGCGCACGCCGACCCACTCCTCGGCTTCAGGGAATGTTCCGGCTTCCTCGAAATGATCCATCAGTTGAGGGGCAAAATCGAACGCCGGCTTTTGCCGGAAATCGAGAAGGAAGGCCGAGCGCAGGATCTGCTCGAGATTGTATCCCGCCTTGCGCTCGAGCTGGTCCCACTTCTCGTTCATGCGGTTGGACGCCGTGAGGCCATGGCGCGAGGCAAGGTGCGAGAAGTGGCCCTTGATGATGTCCTTGGTCTCCAGCGGCTTGCCGCGGGTGTTGATCGTCACGTACGCGAATTCGAGCAGGCGGCGGTCAGCCGTCTGCGTCACAGTCACATAGACCTTGTCGAGCAGGAACTCGGTGAAGGCGCGCCAGCGGGCCGGGCTCCAGTCCTGCGAGCTGGAGAGAAAGTAGCGCGCAGCCTTGTACATCAGCCGGTCGGCCGCCTCGAAGTTCGAGGATGGATTGCGCGCTTTGATGCCACCTGTGCGGAGGATATGCGCCAGCGCCCCGCCTGATGTCGTGTTGATGAGGCGCGGCTTGTTGTCGGGCGGCGGGGTCCAGATCGTGCGCGCGATCGTGTCCCACACCTGCATGCCGCCTTCGGTGTCGCGCAGCGCGCAGAGCATCAGGGTGAGCGTCGTCAGGCGCTGCTGGCCGTCGAATATCCAGTAGCCGCCCTGCCGCGGCTGCAGCAGCATGTGGCCGAGATAATAGCAGGACAGGGGACGCCGAGCCCCGAGCTTTTTCGAAGGCGGCGCCTTCTGGATCGGCTCGCCTGTCGATGTGCTTGCGGTTAACGGCTTGTCGTTCGGATCAGCTTCAATCGCCTTGCCGGCATCTGGATCGAGCCCGGCATTGGTGAAGGCAGCCGTGAGGTCGTTGAGCAGGGCGCCCCACTGGGCCTCATCCCACTGATAGTCGCGCTGGGCCCGCGCCGGCTCGAACTGACCGAGCGCGAACAGCTGGCGGATCGTCAGCGACGCCGCCGAGATCATGGGCGGTTGAGTGTCGTCCTTGGCCACGCGCATCCCCACACGCTACGTGGGGAGCACGCTGCTTCATCTCGCTAGCGCAATCAAGCGGATTAGGCATCTCGCGTGGGCAGGTTGGCATAGGCGATGCCGCCATCGGAGGCGATGGTGTCGCCGACGACGTAATCGCCTGCTCTTGAGGCAAGGAAGATTGCGAGACCCGCCATGTCCTCGTCGCGGCCCACGCGGCGCAGGGGCGTCCGGGAGGCGACGAGGGCTTCCTGATCGCGCGCGGCGCGGTTCATTTCCGACGGGAAGGGCCCAGGCGCGATGCCGGTCATCACGATCTGATCCTGCACCAGCCGCGCAGCCATGCGGCGCGTGAGGTAGATCAGCGAGGATTTCGAGGCGTGGTAGGAATAGGTCTCGAGCGGGTTGAGCGTGATCCCGTCGATCGAGCAGATGTTGATGACCTTGGCCGGCTGTTCGACGCTCGCCGCCTTGGCCAGCGCCGCGTGCAGCGCCTGGGTGAGGAAGAAGGGCGATTTGACGTTGAGGTTCATCACCTTGTCCCAGCCCTGCTCCGGGAATTCGTCGAAGTCCGCCGCCCA
>DASYKO010000300.1:0-2850 GCA_035995285.1 Hyphomonadaceae bacterium
GACCATGCTGCTGACCGACCGCAACTTCGGCTCGAAGTTCTTCGTGCCGGCCGGCGGCGGCGATCCGATCATGTTCCAGCACTTGTTCTGGTTCTTCGGACACCCGGAAGTCTACATCATGATCCTGCCGGGCTTCGGCATTGTCAGCCACGTGATCTCGACGTTCTCCAAGAAGCCGATCTTCGGTTATCTCGGCATGGCCTACGCCATGGTGGCCATCGGCCTGATCGGCTTCATCGTGTGGGCGCACCACATGTACACCGTCGGCATGAACGTGAACCTGAAGGCGTACTTCGTGGCCGCCACGATGGTCATCGCGGTTCCGACAGGCATCAAGATCTTCTCGTGGATCGCCACGATGTGGGGCGGCTCGCTCGACTTCAAGGTTCCGATGCTCTGGGCGATCGGCTTCATCTTCCTGTTCACGCTGGGCGGCGTCACGGGCGTCGTGCTCGCCAACGCCGGCGTCGACCACGCGCTGCACGACACCTATTACGTGGTCGCGCACTTCCACTACGTGCTGTCGCTGGGCGCCGTGTTCACGCTGTTCTGCGGCTGGTACTATTGGTTCGAGAAGATGTTCGGCGTGAAGTACAACGGCTTCCTCGGCGGCCTGCACTTCTGGCTGATGTTCATCGGCTCCAACCTGATCTTCTTCCCGCAGCACTTCCTCGGCCTGCAGGGCATGCCGCGCCGCTATGTCGACTACACCCCGGCATTCCGTGAATGGCACCACTGGTCGACGATCGGCTATTACATCGCCGCCGCCGCCACGATCGTGTTCTTCATCGGCATGATCGAAGCGATGGTCCGCCGCCGCAAGGGCGTGGCCAATCCGTGGGGCGAGGGCGCAACCACGCTGGAGTGGACGCTGTCCTCTCCGCCGCCTTTCCACCAGTACAACGACCTTCCGAGGGTCAGATAACAGGGCGCACGCAGCCCGGGCCAGATGGTCCGGGCTGCAGCGCAAAGACAGATGTCCGAAGCGAGCACTGTCATCACACCGCAAATCGCCGCTCCCGCGAGCGCGATGGACTATGTGCAGCTGATGAAGCCGCGCGTGATGTCGCTGGTGGTGTTCACCGCCCTGGCGGGTCTTGTCGCAGCGCCGGGACCTATCGATCCGTTCGCCGCCGCCGTTGCGATCCTCGCGGTCGCCCTGGGCTCGGGGGCGGCGGGCGCGCTCAACATGTGGTACGACGCCGATATCGACCGGCTGATGGCGCGCACCGCGACGCGCCCGGTTCCTTCCGGCCGCATCGCGGCTTCTGAGGCGCTCGCCTTCGGCCTCATCATGTCGGCCATGTCGGTGACGCTGATGGCGCTGGCGGCCACGCTGATCGCCGCGCTGCTGCTGGCCTTCTCGATCTTCTTCTATGCCGTCGTCTACACGATGTGGCTCAAGCGCTCGACCGCGCAGAACATCGTCATCGGCGGGGCTGCGGGCGCCTTTCCGCCGGTGATCGGCTGGGCGGCGGTCACGGGCACGGTTCCGCTCGATGCCTGGATCCTTTTCGGCCTGATCTTCCTCTGGACGCCGCCGCACTTCTGGGCGCTGTCGCTGTGGACCTCGAAGGAATATGCGCGCGCCGGCGTGCCCATGCTGCCGGTGACCAAAGGCGCGAAAGAGACCCGCAAGCAAATCCTGCTTTACACGCTTGTCTCGGCGCCCTTCGGCCTCGCGCCGGTGTTCACTGGTCTTGGCGGAATGATCTATCTCGTCGTCGCCAGCCTCGGCGGCGCGGCCTTCCTCTGGGGCGCGGTTCGCGTGTTCATGAGCCGGGCAGGGGATGCGGATGCACGCAAGGACCTGCGCCATGCCCACATCCTGTTCGGTATTTCTATCTTCTATCTCTTTGCGCTGTTCGCCGCCTTGCTGGTTGAGCATGCATTCGGGCTGCACTTCCCGGTGACCGTCGGAGGAGGCGCATGATGCTCGACAAGGGCCAGATCAAGGACTGGGACGGCGAACCGGAAGACGAATCCAGCCCCACGGCAAAGCCGGCTGCTGCAGCGGCCCCGCCCGAGATGCAGGCAAGAAGCGAGGTCGATGCGCCACTGGCGCGCAAATTCGGCGAGGGCGTGCCTACGGGCGAAAGCGTCCATCTCACCGATGCTCAGGCATTTGCCCGCAAGCGCCGCGGACAGTGGCTGGCGCTCGGCCTTTTCGCGTTCGTCATCCTGCTGTTCGTGCTGACCATGACCAAGATCGGCGGCCGCATCGTGAACTGGGGCGGCGCCTTCACACCTGAACAAGGCACGCCAATTGAATAAGCGCGCCAAACTCACCGCCTTCATCCTCGCCGGCGCCGCCGTAGGCATGCTGGGCCTCAGCTTTGCGGCCGAGCCCCTGTATTCCACCTTCTGCCGACTGACCGGGTTTGACGGCACGCCGTCGGTGGCCACCGCCCCGTCGCGCCGTATCCTCGATCAGGTCGTGCGCGTCCGCTTCGATTCGAACGTTGACCCCGGCGTACCGCTGTCGTTCAGGCCGACGCAGGAGTTCGTGGACGTGAAGCTGGGGGCAACGACACTGGCCTTCTACGAAGTCACCAACACGTCCGACCAGCCGATCAAGGCGATGGCGGCCTACAACGTCGCGCCGGACAAGGCGGGGGCTTACTTCTCCAAGCTTGAATGCTTCTGCTTCAAGGAGAAGGTGTTCGCGCCGGGCGTCACGGAAAAGCTGCCTGTGGTGTTCTTCGTGAGACCGGAACTGGCGGACTCGTTTCTCGACAAGGACCTGCAGGGCATAACGCTTTCGTACACGTATTACCGTTCGGAAAAGGGCATCAAGGCCTCCGCGCGGCTTGAGGACGCATCCGCGGTCAACTAGACCCGGGTTAGGAA
>DASYKO010000301.1:0-5558 GCA_035995285.1 Hyphomonadaceae bacterium
CGGTCGGCGGAGTTGAGCTGCACGCCCTGCACCTGGACAGTGGGCGGCGAGCCATCGAGATTGACGGAGACGACCTTGCCCTCGATGCGGACCATATTCGACCAGTCATAGTCGACCTTCTGGGCGGCGGCAGGCGTGGGCGATTGCTGCGGGTCTTCGTAGACCACGCGCGTCGTGGGCGGCATGGCGGCCCAGGCGGCGGTGGCGGCGCCTGCGGTGAGTGTGATGAGCAGGGCAAGGCCGGCGATGCGGCGGAACTGGCCGGGGGCGGATTGCTTGAGCATCTCGATCCGCTCCATCAGCGGATGCTCTGTGCCTGCGGGCCAGTAGCAGCCGAGGGGCAGCGGGCGGGCTGCCAGCTGGGCCTTGAGAAGAGCGTCTGCGTAGAGGCGGCGGGCTTTGGGGTGGCGTTCGACCACGGCGGCGTCGCAGGCCAGTTCCTGGTCGATGCGCATGCAGTGTGCGCCGATGTGGACGAGGGGGTTGTACCAGCAGATGCAGCGGATCAGGGCGACGAGAGCGTTGATGCGCGCGTCCTGGCGGGCGAGGTGGATGGTTTCGTGGGTGAGGATGACGCGTTTTTCGCTTTCATCGAAACGCATATCGAAGTCGGAGGGCGTGATGATGCGGGGGCGGAAGACGCCGATGACTGCGGGGCCGGCTGTGCCCTTGCGCACGTCGGTCATGAACAGGGCCTGGCGGCGGCCGAGCCAGGCGAACATGGCGAGTGCGCCGGTGATCCAGAGGATAAGCGCGGCGAGGAGGGGATCGAAGATTGGTTTGGCGGCGGCTGTGAAGACGGGGGCGGCGGGCAGAGCTTCGCGCGGTGCGGCGGGGAGGACGTATTCCGGGCCGGAGGGCATCGCGTCGAACAGCGGCGCGCTCTGCACAATCTCGACCACACGCGGCGGCAGGAAGCTCGCGGCGAGGACGAGGAGAGGCAGGAGCCAGAGGGCGTAGGCCATCCTGGCGCCGAACTGGGCTCGCACCGGTTTGCGCAACGCGAGCACGGCGAGGATGCCGGCGGTGAAGACGAGGTTGGGCAGAACGAAGACGGATACGGCGTCAGTCATCGCCATCCTCCAGTTCAGAGATCAGCTTCTTCAGTTTCTTCACGTCCCTGGCCGAGAGCGCACGGTGTTCGGCGAGGTGCGCAACAAGAGGCGCCACTTCGCCCTTGAACAGGCGGTCGAGGAATCCCTTGCTCTCGTCCTGGATATAGTCGTTGCGCGTGATCAGCGGGGAATAGCGATAGCCCGCCTTTTCCTTCTTGCCCTTGATGGCCTTCTTGCCGAGCAGGCGCGTGATCAGCGTGCGCACTGTCCCGGCCTGCCAGCCATTGTCGGGTCCGACTGCCGCGATGATTTCCTCAGGCGAAAGCGGCCCGTCCCGCCACAACGCTTCCATGACCTGGCTTTCGGCAGTCGTGATCTTGATGGTCATCATACACCTGTATGTCGAACAACATACAAGCGTATTATGGGGAGTCAAGCGGGTTTGTGGTCATGCGTTGAATCGCATTCGCTTGAACGGCGGAGTTTGTAACTGCTGCCGGAACAAGGTGAGCCACCCCCCACCTGTCCGCCCCCCTTCGGGCGGGCGGGACCGCGTGGTGCGACTTGGAAAAAGAGCTGACGTCAGTGGATGAGCAAGCAGAACCAACAAGGTCCCGCCCGCCCGAAGGGGGGCGGACAGGTGGGGGGTGGGTGGCCTAGTTCCGGTGCGTGAGGTGGTGCGCTAGATTGATGTGATGAAGAAGCCGACGCCGAAGAAATCCGCGAAGAAGCCTGCCGCAAAGAAAGCTTCCGCAACGAGGCCTAGCGCGAAGCTCACTCCGCATCAGAAGGCCGAGAAGGAGCTTACGGCGTTTGGTCTGCAATTGCCCGAGACGGATGTGGGACCGGGCTGGGCGACGACGCGGTGCCTGAGGGTGCGGGGGAAGATGTTCTGCGTGTTCGGGGCGGAGCGGCACAAGGCAGATGTGCGGCCAGACAAGCTGTCGATCATCCTCAAGCTGCCGGTGGCGGCGGAGATGGTGCAGGACCTCTATTTCGTCCTCGAGAGCGAGGGCTGGTACAAGCAGCACAACTGGATCATCGCCCAGTTCGACGCTGACGATGACATCCTTGCGGAGATGGACACGCTCAAGGCCTGGGTGATCCAGAGCTATTGCGCCATGGCGCCGAAGACGCTGGCGAAGCAGGTGATGGCCGAGCGGGCTTGAAAGGCCCGGAAAGCGCCTGATTACGCCGCTTGGCGCCCCGTGTGGAATTGTCCAAAGTCGCGGCGTGAAACGCTCAACAGGTCGGGGCAGGCATGGCTGAATCCAGAGGCCGTTCGCTGGAAGATCACCTTGATCCGGCCAAGGGTCCCAAACGGATCCTCGCGCTCGATGGCGGGGGCGTGAAGGGCATTCTCACGCTCGGCATGCTCGAAGTGCTGGAGGCCGAGCTGCGCAGGCGGGCGCAGACGCCGAACCTGGTGCTGAGCGATTATTTCGATCTCATCGGCGGCACATCGACCGGGGCGATCATCGCGGCGGGGCTCAGCGTGGGCAAATCCGTGGGCGAGCTGATCTCGATGTATCGCGAGCTCGGGCCGAGGGTGTTCGGCAAGACGACCGGCGATGGCATGCTGATGGGCTCGAAGTACGACAGCAAGGCGTTGAAGGCCGCGCTATCGCCCGTGCTCGACAAGAAGCGGCTAGGATCGCCGCTGATCCTGACGGGGCTGGCGCTGCATTCGAAGCGGATCGACACGGGCTCGCCCTGGGTGCTGACCAACAATCCGCGCGCGATGTATTTCGATCCGCCGGACCGCAAGCCTGAGGACGTGCCCAACAAGGAATACCGCCTGATCGACATCGTGATGGCGAGCGCCGCGGCGCCGACCTTTTTCGACGAGGTCAAGGTGCCGATCACTTACGACAGACAAGACAAGCCCAAGACGTGGGGCTATTTCGTCGATGGGGCGGTGGGCGGGTTCAACAATCCCAGCGTGCAGCTGCTGATGACGGCGCTCATGCCGGCCTATGGCTTTGCGTGGAAGTCGGGGGCGGACAATCTGATGATGGCGTCGTTCGGCACAGGCGCCCGCAGGCCGCGTGGAGACTGGCAGAAATTCCCGCCGCCGGGTCCGGCCATGCGCGGCGTCGATGCGCTCAAGGCGATGATCTACGACACGCAGATCCAGGGCATCATGCTGCTGCAGGCGCTGTCGCAGTCGCAGAGACCGTGGACCATCAACAGCGAGATCGGCGACATGAAGGGCAATCGCATCGTCGACGCGCCGATGATCGACTATCAGCGTGTCGACGTGATGCTCGACACCAAGCCCAGGCCGAAGCGCGGAGAGAAGCTGGCGCAGTCCTCGATCGAGAAGCTGCTGAACCGGCAGCTCGATAAACGCGTACTGGAGAGCGTCGACCAGCTGGCGAACGGGCATCCGGAGAACATGGCGCTGCTGCTGGAGATCGGCCGGAAAGCCGCGCCCGCCTATATCGACAAGACCTGGCCCGATCCGAAATTCGACCTGCCGGAATGGTCCAAATGACCGGCCACAATCCTGACCAGCTTGAAGCCTGAATGAGCATGATGAAAAAACTTGGCTCCGTCTTCTTCGCCCTGGCGCTTCTCGCCGGGTGCGCGTCGCCAGCGGAAATGGTGACTGCGCAGACACCGGCCGTGTACGAGCTGCCGAAGGGCTGGGCCAAGGACAGGAGCGACCTGCCGAGCGATCCGGACTACACGCTGGGCCAGCTGCCCAACGGGATGCGGTATCTCATCCTGCCCAACAAAAATCCGCCAAGCCAAATCGCGATGCGGCTGGTGATCAATGCGGGCTCGATGCAGGAGCGGGCGGGCGAAGAGGGCGTGGCGCACTTCCTGGAGCACCTCGCCTTCCGCGGCACCAAGAATTATCCCGATGGCGAATTGCAGCGCGTGCTCGAGGGTCTCGGCCTGCAAATGGGCGCGGACGCCAATGCCTCTACGGGGCAGGACCGCACCACTTTCATGTTCAATATGGCGCGCAACGACAAGGTCTCGGTCGATACGGGGCTGAACCTGCTGCGCGATATCGTCAACGACATGAACCTGGAGCCGGCGCTGGTCAATGCCGAGCGCGGCGTGGTGCTGGCGGAAGAGCGCACGCGTGCGGGGCCGCTGGAGGAAGCGCAGAAGGCGTTCATGAAGAGCCAGGTGGGGGATCATCCCTATGCCCGCTCTCCCATCGGCTTGCGCGAAGTGATCCAGACAGTGACGCCTGAACGCATCCGCGGTTTCTATGACGCTTTCTACCGGCCCGAGCGGGCGACGCTGATCATCGTCGGCGATGTGACGCCGGATGCGATCCTGCCTGCGATCAGCCAGAATTTTGCCGACTGGGTCGGGCGCGGCGAGCCGGGCAAGGACCCGCAGCCTGTCATGAAAGCGCCGGCGTCTCCGGATGTCGTGGTGCAGACGACGCCGGGCATGGGCGACACCAGCATCCTGTTGCGCTGGTTCGAGCCTTATCGCGCGTTGCCGCCGACAAAGGCGGAGCGGCGGCGGCAGCTGGTGGAATCGCTGGGCGTGACCGCGGCGCAATTGCGGATGCAGGAGCTGATCGATGCGGCGGGCAAGCCGGCGCGCTTTGCCTCCAGTCCCGCGCCGAGCCGCATTCCCAATGTGTGGAGCGGGCAGATGGCGCAATCTTCCGGCGTGATCGATGCGCCCAAGACGCTGGCGCTGATGACTACGGCCTACAGACAGGCCGCGGATTTCGGGATCACGCAGGGCGAGCTCGATCGGATCAAGCAGACGCGGCTGATCGCGGCGCGGCAGGCGGCGGCAGCGGGGCGGCAGGGTTCCTCGCCTGCGCTCGCGGATGGCATCGCAAACGCGATCACAAGCGATCCGATGTTTGTCTCGCCGAAGGACAATCTTGCGCTTCTCGAAGAGCAGCTGAAGACGATCCAGCTTTCAGAAGTGAATGCAATGCTGAAGGCGCGGCTGAAGGCCAAGCCCACCGTGATCTATCGCGGGGCGCGGGCGCCGACCGGGGGCGAGGAGGCGCTGCGGACGGCGTTCAACGGGGCGATGTCGGGATCTCTGACGGCCTATGCCTCGCAGGCGGTGAAGCCGTGGCCGTACACGGATTTCGGTCCTGCCGGAAAAGTGGCGGAGCGGACGGAGGCGGCGGATCTCGGCGTCACCATGGTGCGCTTCGAGAATGGCGTGCGGCTGACGGTGAAGCCGTTCACCGTCCGCAAGGACCAGATCAGTGTGAATGTGCGGCTTGGGCTCGGGCGGCTGGGCATGCCGCGCGACCGGATTGATGCAACCGATATGGGGCTGACGCTGTGGTCGATCGGCGGGCTGGGCAAGCTGACGCGGACAGAGCAGACGCAGGCCCTGCTGGGCAAGCGCGCGCTGGCGAGCGCCAGCACGGGCGATGATGCCTACGAGATCGACAATCCGGGCGGCACGACGCCGGAGGATTTTGCGCTGCAGATGCAGTTGATGGCGGCGATGGTAAGCGATCCCGCCTATCGCACCGATGACTGGGCCGGACTGATG
>DASYKO010000302.1:0-7304 GCA_035995285.1 Hyphomonadaceae bacterium
CTACCACAACGAACCCGGCGGTGCGGCCGAGAAGGAATACGACTTGGATCCGCGCGGCCTTCTCTCGGGGCTCTATACCTCGAAGGACACGCCGGTGGATCCGCCCGCCGTTACCGATCCCAAGCGCACAGCCGGCGGCTGGATCCCGCGCCTCGGCAGGCCGAAGCAACTGCCGCCCTGGCTCACACAAGCCGACCTCGACTATTTCGTCTCGCAGTTCGAGCACGCGGGTTTTCGCGGAGGCGTGAACTACTACCGCAATTTCGACCGCAACTGGGAAATCACGCCGCAGCTCACCGGCGCCCGCATCAAGGTTCCCGTCGCCTTCATCGCAGGCGTCGACGACATCGTCATCCGCGGCGCCAAGGAAGATGCCTTGCGCACCACCATGTCCCGTGTCGCCGATGATCTGCGTCGCGTCACGCTCGTCCCCGGCGCGGGCCACTGGGTCCAGCAGGAAAAGCCGCAGGAGGTGAACGCCTTCGTGCTCGACTTCCTGAAGGGGCTGAAGACGTAACCGACACAGAGTTGGGGAGACACACCATGCGAGCGACACTTCTCGGCGGCGCGGCGCTTGTCCTCGCCGCCTGCCAGCCTGCAACGGAGAAGCCTGCCGCCGAGGCTCCACCCGTACCGGCCGCCCGCACAACCCGCGAGATCGCCTTCATCGCCAATGCCGAGGGCGGAACCGTCTCGCTCCTCGACGTGGCGCAGCAGAAGATCGTCGCCACCATCGACACCAATCCGGAGAAGAGACACGTCGAACGTCCGGGCGCGCCCAACTATGCGCAGGACACGGATGTCTCGCTCGACGGCGCCACGCTCTATGTCTCGCGCGGCTATATGGGCGATGTCGCCGCCTTCGACATAGCGACCCACAAACAGCTCTGGGTCCACCCCCTTAACACTGTCCGCGCCGACCACATGACGCTGACGCCGGACGGCAAATCCCTCTTTGTCTCTCTGCTAATGGACGCCCGCGTCGCCCGCATCGATGCGAAGACAGGCGAGGAGACCGGCCGCTTCGTCTCGGGCGTCTATCCGCACGACAACCAGATCTCGGCGGATGGAAAGCACGTCTACAACACCAGTCTCGGCAATCTCTCCCTGCCGCTCGCCCAGCGCGACACCATCAAGGCGCCCTCGGACAAATCCGGCTACGCCTACGAATTCACGACCGCCGACATCGAAACGCTCGAAGTCACCAATCGCGTCCGCATGCCCGTCGGCATCCGTCCCTGGCACATGAAGCCCGATGGCACCGGCTTCTACGCTCAGCTCTCGGACACCCACGGCGTCGTCGCATTCGACCTTCCATCGGGCAAGGAGGTCAAGCGCCTCGAGCTTCCGAAGAAAGATGGCGTCACCGAAGCCGACTGGGATTTCTCCGCGCCCCACCACGGCCTTGCCCTGTCGCATGACGGCGCCATGCTCTGCCTCGCTGGCCGCGCCTCGGACTATGCCGCGCTTGTGAAAGCCCCGGAGCTCGAACTTGTCGCGACCATCCCGCTGGCCGACGGGCCCGGCTGGGCGGCCTTCGCCGAGGACGATCGGACCTGCATCATCGCGAACACGCGCGCGGATTCGATCTCGCTCATCTCGGTCGCCGAGAAAAAGGAAATTGCGCGTATCGACGGGGGCAACGGGCCCAAGCACATAACTGTCACACAGATACCGGACGGCATCATCGCCTCTGCCGCAGCTGCGAAATAGCGCACGCGCACAACATCAACGGGTTCCATTTCTTAACGCGAAGCAGCGCGGCGGCTTATCGCGTGCGCGCCAATTCTCTGTGCTTGAAATTTGTCTGCGAGGCAGCTTAGGCTCGTCTCACACAGGCGGTCCGCCAGCCCTCGCCACCGAGGGCAGAACTGGTGAGAGCACGCCGACGTCATGGGGGACTACCGAATGTCAGTACGTAAGACACTGCTCGCTGTAGCTGCGACCTCTTTCGCGCTTGCCGGGTGCGCCACCACGACCACGCCGCTGCCGGCCAGCCTGGGCCTGTCAGGTGCGGCGCGCGAGAAGATCGCCTCGACCGACATCGTCATGCCGATCCCGCAGAAGGAAATCTTCTTCTACGATCAGCCCGTGGCCGGCGCCGGGGCGACCTATATGCCGGTCTATACGCCCGTCAGCACGGGCATGAGCACAGGCGCTGCCGCTACGGTCGGCATAGTCGGCATCCTGCTCGTTGCCGGAATCGCGGCGGCGCAGGCGGCGGATGAAGCCTCCGACCTCAAGCCCCTGCGCGATGCGATGGACAAGTTCGCGTTCGACGAGACCCTGCGCACCGAGATGAAGGCCGCAGTCGCTCAAACGCCGTGGATCAAGGCCACAGAGCCCAAAGTGCTGAAACAGCCCAAGCCGGAAGAGGTTACCGCGGCGGTGGCCTCCTCGGCGGCCAGCGGCGTGATGATGGTCAACACCTCCTACACGATCAACTCGAACGCCGACGAAATCACCATGGCGATCACGCCGGCCTTCTACGCCGCCTCGCCGGACCTCAAGGCCCTTACGCCGGCGGCGCAGGCGGCCGCGCAGGCGAGCGCGAATTCGAAATCGAAATCCAGCGCGAAGCCAAAGCCGGTTTCCTCGACGGATCCGGGCAACCGGCTCTACTACAACACCTTCACCTTCCGGACGCAGGTCTCCAACGCCGTCACTGGCCGCCGCGAAGCCAACATCGCCGCATGGACCGCCAATGACGCCGCGGCCCTCAAGGCGGCGATGTCCATGGGCTCCGCCAAGCTGGCGCAGATGCTGGTTTCGGACCTGGAGGCGCCTTCGGGGCCGGTCGATCCCAAGACCACGACGCTGCGTCCGATCAACGCCGAGCTGGTCAACGGCCACGTCCTGCGCGCCGATGCAGAAGGCCAGGTCGTGCTGCTGGCGGCCGGGGGGCAAGTCTACCTCGCCAACGCGGCGCTCGAACCTCTGACGAAGGCCGGCCCGGCGACGGCTGAAGAAGCAGCCGCATCCGGCAAGAAGATGAGCGGGCGCGAGCGGGCCAAGCTCCAGAAGGAAGAAGAGAAGGCGCGGAAGGCTGCGGCCAAGCAGAAAAACTGAAGCAGGACGCATCGTCTTGTCGCTTCATCGCCTCATCATCGGCGCTTCGCTGCTGGCCTTTGCGGCTGCGTGCGCCACACCTCCTGCTCCACTGCCGGTCGAGACCGTCCGGCGCGGCATGCTCACCGACTCCCAGCAGAAGATCGCGACGACCGAGATCCTGCTGCCGATCCGGCAGAAGGACATCTATGTCTACACCAGCATCCCCGTGCGGCCCAATCGGATCGCCTATGCCAGTGGCGGCGGCGGTGTTGCCGAGGTGATCGGCGTTGCCCTGGGAGTTGCGATCGCGGATGCGATGCTCGACGGGCAGGACCAGTCAACCCGCGACGCCGCCGAAGCGGCGGCAAAGCCCGTGCGCGCGGGCCTGGCGGGCTTCAATTTCGATGAAACGCTGCAGGCCGATCTCAAGACCTCGCTCGTGCAGCTGCCCTGGCTCAATCCGGACGGCTATCGCGTCCTGAAGGAGATCTCGCCGTCCCATCCCATCGGCCCTCCGACATCCAGCGGGCGGCTGATCATATCGGCCGACTACCGTCTGAGCGCAAAGGCGGATGAGCTGATCGTGACGCTGACGCCGACCTATTATTTCCAGGAACGCACGGTGCTCAGGGGCGTCCCGGCGCCGGCCGCCCAGCCTGCCGCAGACGGGACAGGCGCCGCCGGACCGAACCCGGCGCCTGCGCCTCCCGCATCATGGACGGACCATCTCTTCTACAAGAACGTCCTTACCTTCCGCATGCGCGCCCCGAATGCCGGGACAGACACGAAGAACAACGCCTGCGAATGGTCGTTCAACAACTCCGCGGTTGCACGCTCGGCCCTGCAGATGGCGTCATCGAAGCTGACGCAGATGCTGGTCACGGACCTGCAGGAAGGTCTCACGCCGCCCGCCGCCTCGGCGGCTGCGCCGGAGCAGATGATCCTCGACAACATCAACGGCGTCGTCGTGTCGCGCGATCCGGCGGGCGCCCTGGTGCGGCTTGAAAGCGGGTCCATGGCCTTCGTCGCCAATCCGCTCTCATCCGCCTACACCCTGCCGCCTGCCGCCAAGCCGCCCTGCGGTCCCTTGCCGAAACCTGCGGCCGCCACCTCCACAGCCAAAACCGGGAGCAGCGCCAAGCGCAGCAGCTAGCGGACCGCCAAAGCGCCAAGGGCGCAGCTAGCGAACTATTGACTCGGGCACGGCGCGCTGGCTCAGGTTTGCGCATCATGTCCCAGTCACCCCGGCATCTGCGCGGATATTTCGGCATCGGCGCCGAATCCATCTCCAAGCCCATGAACATGGGCGCGCTGATGCGCACGGCGAACGCCTTCGGCGCATCGTTCTTCTTTTCCATAGGCGCAGCGCCCGCCATCCGCGCCGCCTACAATTCCGACACGTCTAAATCCGCCAGCCACGTGCCCTATTATCCGTGGGACACGGTCGGCGACATGAAGCTGCCCCGGGGCTGCAAGCTGGTCGGCATCGAACTCACCGACGACGCCATAGACCTGCCGACCTTCCACCACCCCATGTCGGCAGCCTACGTGCTGGGGGGTGAGGCGAGGGACCTGTCGCCCGAGATGCAGGCCCGCTGCACCCACATCGTGAAAATCCCCACGCGCTTCTGCCTCAACCTCTCCCTCGCCGGCGCGCTGGTGATGTACGACCGCTCCATCTCCATGGGCGCGTGGCTCCCAAGGCCCGTCGCAGAGGGCGGCCCGGCGCGCGAGGAAGCCGACACAAAGGCCAGACTGAAAGACGGGATGTCGAAGAGCCGGAAGGTCTAACCGCAAAAAAAGTGCACCGGCAAATTGCCGGCGCACTCCACGGACAGATTGCTCCTGACCCATCAGTTGGGGCGCCATGTCGTCCCGGAGCCGCTGATGTTCGGACCACAATAGCTGCAGTCCGTCGGATTCTTCGGCGGAGAAGGAGGCGCCGGACGGGTCGGAGGGGGTAGTGTCGGAAGAGGAGAAGGCGAGAGCTGGATGGGTGGCGGCGAGGGAGGGGGCGTGTACGGAATGTGGGGCGTCTCGCCTGACCTCTTCACCGGCGGGTCCATCTGCTGGGGCTGAGCCGCTCCGGTCACGAGCGCCGCAGCCGCGATGGTCATGAAAAACAATCTGCGAAGCATGTTTGATCCTTCTTCAGCCTGACGGCCGCTCCACGTCGGAGATGCGCGCCGGCAAGCTTCAAGAATGGGGAATGCCGCCGCGTCCTTAAACGCGCGTACCGCAGCACCGGCGCTTGAGGTGCGCCTGAAGTGCGCTCGCCGGGCTATGCTCGCCGGGGACCTATTCCTGGAACACGGCGTCTGCCCCGGTTTGCGCAAGCGAGGCATAGTCCTGACGCCTCTTGGCCGCATATCGTGCGACCGTCTCGAACACCAGCCGGCAGCCCTCGAGCTTGTCCGTTCGGAACGCCATCCTGTCGGGGCCCGTGCAGAAGGCGACAACGCTGTCGTCGTAGATTGCAAAGTCCTCGTCGTCGCGGATACGGGCTTCGGCGGCGAGGCCCGCAATTCTGCGATTGGCGCCGTGCGCCGAAACGATCAGCATGTTCTCCGGCCCGTACATTTTCGCATGATCGGGAAACACGTCCTGCGCATAGCGCCGGTACGTATCGGCCGAATCCACGACGAAGATGCGGCGCACGGGCTTGCCTTTCTGCGCCTCCAGAAACCGTTCGCCGGAGGATTCGAGCCAGTCGGTCACATTGCTGCGCGAGAACGCCGCGATGCTCGTGGCCGCCTTGAGATAGGGCCCGGTGAAGTGGGCAAACTGCCGATGATCCATCATCGGTCCCCGATCAGGCAGGACGTCCAGCTCCCTGAAGAATGTCGCCGTCAGATACTCCGCCGACCCGCGGATCAGGGGATGGCTCGCCTGCTTATAATTTTCCGACAGCTTGGCGATGTGCTTGCCGACATCGGATCGCATGAGCCAGCCGAACAGCGAAACCTTGTCGGGCTCGATGTCGCCTTTGGCTTTCAGGAGATTGTACTTCTCGGCCAGCTCGTCAGCAAACTCGATCCCTGTTGCCGTCCGCACGTCCTTCTTGCCCAAAAGGGTGTCGAGAATTTTGTCGAAGTAGCTTCCACCCGGGCGCACGCCCTCAAGCCGCCACTCCCGCAGCGCCTTGTCGGTTGCGCCGACGGCGGTTGCAAACGGCTTCATCTCCCACTGCACCTGCGGCATTCCCGGCGGGCGCGTTCCGCGTGCGAGATGCCAGTCCAGGAGACGCCCGAACGTCCAGTCGACCCGCTGTTCTAGCGTTGGCTCGGGTGGTTTCTTCGTCATCTCGTCCCCCGCCTTCAGGACGAAGCCTATCACGAGCGGCGGCTCGAAGCATCAGACGTCCAATTTGGCCGCTGGTCAGCTGGATGGAGGCAGGTGCAGCGCGCTAGTCCAGATACCGCCGGTTGCTGCGCGGCTTGATGCGGAAGCCGAGGAAGATCAGGGCGACGCCGATGGTCGAGCCCAGGCCGAGCAGGGCCATCGCCGCCTGGTCATCCGCCGTGACGCCGGTGATCATCAGGAAGAGCAGCAGGGCCCCGAGCCCGATCGCCACGAAGAAGCCGGCGATCCGAACCGCCAGGGAAGACGCGCCCATGATCGGCGCCCGCTCCAGCCACTCGCCATAGACCCACCGGCCGATCAGCATCAGGAGGATGCCCGCGCCGGCAGGCGGCGCCGTCAGCATCGCGACCGTGCGCAGCGCGTCCTGGTAGTTTTCCCACTCCACGTAGTTGGACGTGACGAACGCGGCCATCACCGCCATTCCGACTATGGCGGCGAAGCCCGAGGCCATCAGCACAGCGCCGATTGTGCGCCGCCAATTCACTTGTCCGTCTCCCGATCCGTTCGCGCCCACAGGACCAGTCTCCCTGCCGGCGGAACTTCCGCAGCGGTATTGGCCCAGAGAAGCACGCTCCGGGCCGTCTTCGCCGTGCCTAACGCATCCTTTCTTCACGACACTGCGCAAGAATATTCGCTCCAGAACGGGCCAAACCCCTGCCGATTCCGCCCGTTAGGCGAAATTTCCCGTGGCCGGTTAAGCGCGTTTTCAACCCTTCGTGCCACTTTGATGCGGAACAGGAGAGCCGCTCAGAGCTCTCCGCCGATGGTGATGGTGCTCAAATGGCTAAGACCGTCCTGGTCGTCGATGACGATCCGACCCAGCGTCGTCTCATGCAGGCGGCCGCCGAGAAGCAGGGCTTCCGCGCACGCCTGGCCGAGAATGGCGAGAA
>DASYKO010000303.1:0-14391 GCA_035995285.1 Hyphomonadaceae bacterium
AGAGCTCTCCGCCGATGGTGATGGTGCTCAAATGGCTAAGACCGTCCTGGTCGTCGATGACGATCCGACCCAGCGTCGTCTCATGCAGGCGGCCGCCGAGAAGCAGGGCTTCCGCGCACGCCTGGCCGAGAATGGCGAGAAGGCTCTTGAGGAAGCATCCGATGTCCGCAACGGCGTAGACGTCGTCCTGCTCGACCTCGTCATGCCCGGCCTCACCGGCATGGAAACGCTCGAACGCCTGATGGAGCGCCGCCCCGATCTCCCCGTCATCGTGCTCACGGCCACAGGCGGCATCGACACGGTCGTGTCCGCCATGCGCGCGGGCGCCGTCGACTTCTTCGTGAAGCCGGCGAGCCCCGAACGCATCGGTATCTCGATCCGCAACGCCCTCAAACTCTCGGACCTGCGCGGCGAGGTGAAGCGCCTCTCCAAGAAGACCGAAGGCAAGATGGGCTTCGAGGACATGATCGCCGGCGCCCCGCCCATGCGCCAGGTCGTCCGTCTCGGCGAGCGCGCTGCCGCTTCGTCCATCCCGATCCTCGTGCTCGGTGAATCGGGCGTCGGCAAGGAGGTCATCGCTCGCTGCATCCAGGGCGCATCCGACCGCGCCGGCAAGCCGTTCATCTCGGTCAACTGCGGCGCCATTCCGGAAAACCTCGTCGAATCGATCCTGTTCGGCCACGAGAAGGGCTCCTTCACCGGCGCCCACGAGAAGAAGCTCGGCAAGTTCGTCGAAGCCGATGGCGGCACGCTGTTCCTCGACGAAGTCGGCGAACTGCCCCTCGATATGCAGGTGAAGCTGCTTCGCGTCCTTCAGGAAGGCGAGGTCGACGCTGTCGGTTCGCGCCGTCCGACCAAGATCGACGTCCGCATCATCTCGGCCACCAACCGCGACCTCGCCACGCAGGTGAAAGAGGGCCGGTTCCGCGAGGACCTGTATTACCGCCTCAACGTGTTCCCCATCGAGATGCCGTCCCTGCGCGAGCGCCAGGAAGACCTGCCGGCCCTGGTCGAGCACTTCGTCCGCCGCTTCAACGCGGAAGAGGGCAAGAACGTCCCCGGCGTCTCGCCCGAAACGCTTCGCATGCTGATGAGCTATGACTGGCCGGGCAACGTCCGCCAGCTCGAGAACGCGGTGTTCCGCGCCATCGTCCTCTCCGACGGCGGCCAGCTCAAGCTGGAAGACTTCCCGCAGATCTCCGGCATGGTCACGCCCGCGCCGGGGCTTGTCGCTCCCGTGGCCAAACTGGCGGTCGTCGAAGCCGCCGAACAACCGGTCACGATCACGGATGCCTCGGGCGAGCTGCGCACGCTGGAAGCCATCGAGCGCGATCTCATCCAGTTCGCGATCGATCATTATTCCGGCCACATGTCGGAAGTCGCCCGCCGCCTCGGCATCGGCCGCTCCACGCTCTACCGGAAAGTGCGCGAGTACGATCTGAAAGTGCGCGAAGACGATCTCGAAGAAGCCGTCTGAGTTTCAAAGGCCCGATGACGCGCACTGAAGTCCATCCCCTCAAGGCCAAGACGATGTGGCTCGGCGTTGCCGGCTGCCTCGCCTCGGTCGGGCTGTTCCAGCTCTATCCGATGGTAAGTGGTTCAGGCGACCTGCTCGGCGAAGTTCAGGCCGGCGATGGCCAGGCCTTCGTCACCGAGTGCATGGAAGCCGCGCTGATGTGGAAGCACGACACGCTCGACTTCCGCCTCGCCGCCACGGCGCAGGAACGCACAGTCCTGCGCGGCCAGTGCAGCGCCGCCTTCGCCAGCGGCTCGATCACGCCGGAAATGCGGGACGTCCGCGACGGCGTCCGCCTCGTCCGCGACGGCGCCAAAGGCGTCCACACCACCAGCGTGTTCTAGAGATCAGGGGGCAGGCTCTGCTGCCGGCTTCTTGCCGTACATCGCCTCGAAGAGCTTGATCATGGTCTCGGCCTCGTCCCCGCCGACATTCCGCGGCGGCTTAACAACGTCGATCGACGCCTCGTCCTTGTTGGCCGTCGGTCGCGCAATCATCAGCCCGCCCCACATGGACATCCGCGCGGTTCCGTCCTTCTGCCGCTGATACCGGTCGCTGTAGGGCTTCCCATCCCTTACCCTCTCGATCTCGAAGGAAGACCCGGTCCATCCTTTGAAGCGTGTAGTGTTGTCGAGCAGCGGCAGACCCGCCTTCTCCCATTCCACGTCGCTCACTTGCGGAGGAACAATGCCGGATTTCGGAACCTGCTTGAGCGCCTGGGGCAAGAGCGGCCGGTCCGGCAAATAGAAATTCGCTGCATCGAAGCAGAGCGCTTCGCTCTTGTCCGGCGCTGTCTGGGCAACGCCGCACCACACAGACATGATCTCGACCGGCGCGTTCGGGCTCTTTCTCGGCCTTGCAATGTCTGCATGGTATACAGGGGCGCCTGCCGGAAGGAAGACCTCTGGCCCCTGCCGTCCCTGCCGTATCAACGGCACATCCAGCAGGCCCGCACGCGTGTGCTGTAGATAAATGGTCGCCAACACATCGCCCTTCTTGATGATGCCGCTTGCAGCAAAGGGCGGCTTGCTCGCCGCTTTCATTACGCTGTCGTGCACGCGCGCTTCATCGAGCATCGGCATGAGGCTAGCCCAGACGTCCGCCGGCACGGTCGTGTTGGGCGGCACGACGCCATAGCCCTGCGTTCCGGAAGTTTCCTGCGCCGAGGCAGGGCCCGCCATCAGGCACGAGCCCACAATTCCCACCGCCAGCAGCTTCAGCACGATGTCCTCCCCAATCTGCTGGGGAAGCGTAGCATCCCGGCGATATCCGGTTCAATCTGCTTGGGATCGCTACCGTCACATCAAGCTCGTTCCACCCGCGCCGCATAGCAGCCGAACTTGGCATAGTGCGCATGGAGGTAGGCCGCCTCGCTCATCGAAAGCATCCGCTCGAACGCCTCTCCGGCACTGGCGCCGTCCACCACGTCGGCATCGATCATCATGCCGTCCCGGCTGAACGCCCGCACCGACAGCAGCCGCGAGGCCATCACCTCCGGCGTCTCTCCGGGTTCAAGGAAAGCCTCTTCCGCGCCATCGATCACATAGATGGCGTGCGAGGCTCGGAACGGCGTATCCGCATCCTGATGCTGGTGGTTCATCAAGAGCACCCGCTCTCCCGCCACCGCATCCCGCATCGCCACCCGGCACGGGCTCCCCGGCCCATCCGCCACGCTGGCGATCACGCCCAGCGCCCGCAATTCCTCATCGCTCTTCCCGAACAGGTGGGAGAATTTGGCTACAGGCAGGGCTGAAATCCGGAACATGACGACGTCTCCAAGGCTCGACGCTGCCTATTTATGCGCTGCCAAGCGTCCCGCCGCAGGATTTCCGACACGGCATCTCCCCCGAGTCATTCTCGGGCAAGCGCAGCGCGATCCGAGAATCTCTGGGGCCGCACGCGCCGGCGGCGCCAAGGAGGAGCGCCGGGCGCCTGCCCGGCCCGGACTATCCAAGCGCGCTATGGTTGATGTTGATTCAAAGAGCAAGGCAGGCGCCTGGCGCTCCCGACCGCGAGGCCGGCGCACGACGCCCAAAGATTCTCGGGTCGCGCCTTCGGTTTGTCCGAAAATGACTCCTTGGGCGCAGAAAGAGCGAAGCGCCTACTTCCGCTTCAGCACGTCTTCCAGAACCGCGCGCGCCTTGGCGCCCAGCTCGGAGTGATTGAGAGCCATCGCCGCAAATGCTTCGAGGTACAAAAGCTTGTCGCCGCAGTCGTAGTCCTTGCCGTCATACTTGAAGGCGTGGAAGTCCTGTTTGCCCATCAGGCGCTGCATCGCGTCGGTCAGCTGGATCTCGCCGCCCGCGCCGGGCGTCTGTGTCGCCAGCAGGTCGAACACTTGAGGCTGGAGGATATAGCGGCCGGTGATCTTGAGGCGCGACGGCGCCTTCTCGATCGGGGGCTTCTCGACCATGCCCTTCATCTTCACCAGCGGGCCCTTGTCGCCCGCGGTCACCGGATCGATCACGCCATACTGGTTGACGCGTTCCTGCGGCACTTCATCGACCGCCACGATATTCCCGCCGACTTCGTTGTAGGCGTCGACCATCTGCCCGAGGCAGGATCGGCCATTGCCCTTCACGATCACGTCGGGCAGCAGAACCGCAAACGGCTCATCGCCGATGATGTCGCGCGCGCACAGCACGGCGTGGCCCAGGCCCAGTGCGGCCTGCTGGCGCGTGAAGCTCGATGCGCCCGGGGGCAGGGCGGCGGCGCGGACCTCGGCGAGGATCGCATCCTTCTTCTTGGCCTCCAGCGTCGTTTCGAGCTCATAGGCCTTGTCGAAATAATCCTCGATCGCCTGCTTGCCGCGGCCGGTGACGAACACGAAGTGCTCGATTCCAGCCTCGCGGGCCTCGTCCACCACGTATTGCAGCGCCGGGCGGTCGAACACCGTCAGCATTTCCTTCGGCACCGCCTTGGTCGCAGGCAACACCCGCGTTCCAAAACCAGCGACCGGCAGAACGGCCTTGCGGACAGGCTTCATGGTAAATTCCCCAAAAGCGGGCATGTGATGCGACCCAATGGCTCAGGACGCGACAGCATCCTAGCACGCCGCGTGATTCAGCTGGCAAGGCTGCAATGGGAGGGCCAGCAAGTTGCTAGGACTTAGTAGCCGCCTTGCGCGTGGCGGCGCGGCCTCCGCGCAGATAGTCTGACGTTCTTAGCCATTGCACGGCCTTTGGCTCGATGGCTGCAAAACGCCGCCAAATCAGGTCATGGGCATCGTTTTCGAAGATCGCTAGCGCTTCCTTCCAATCGGTCTCGCTCTGCAGCTTGCTGATCTTCAGTACCGTTTCGTCTAAGAGGGCGGCGCCGGAAATGATCGCCAGTGCCGAGTCGGCATGAGAGGAAACTGTGCTTGCCAAAAATCTCAGTTGATCGGCCGCCATGGATAGTCGCTGAGCCAGCAGAGGTGCACGATTTTCCGCCATGTACTCCCTGAAGCGAACGATGCTCGAGTGAAGACGACGTACACTTTCTTCGAGAACGTTTCCCCGCATTCGCGCTCGATCTGCCAAGGCGCGCAGGTGTTCGAACAGCGCAAGCAGCAGGGCTGCAATCAACGCCGTGAACGAAATCAGACCCTGATTCGCTTCGCCCCAAGGCCAGATGGGCTCAATTGCGTGCAACGGTCCCCCCGAATTCCACGAACCCCTGCTACTCCACCGTAACCGACTTCGCCAGATTCCGCGGCTGGTCCACGTCCGTGCCCTTCTCGACCGCCACGTGATAGGCGAGCAGCTGCAGCGGCACGACGGTGATGATGGGCTGGATCGCACGCTCGCAGTCCGGCACCTCGATCGTGCCGAACGGCGCCTTGCCGGCCTGTTTGATCCCGGCCTTGTCCGACACCAGGAACACCTTGCCGTGCCGGGCCGCCACTTCCTGCAGGTTGGAGAGCGATTTTTCCAGCAGATGATCGTGCGGCGCCACCATGATCACCGGCGTATTTTCGTCGATCAGGGCAATAGGTCCGTGCTTGAGTTCGCCCGCCGCATAGCCCTCGGCATGGATGTAGGAGATTTCCTTCAGCTTCAGCGCGCCTTCGAGTGCGATGGGATAGTGCTGCCCGCGGCCGAGATAAAGAATATCGCGCGCCTTTGCGATCCACGGCGCGAGCTTCACGATCTGGTCCTCGACCTTCAGCGCCTCAGAGATCAGGCGCGGAATCTCGATCATCGCCGCAACCAGCTTCTTCTCCGTTTCTCGCGGCAGGAAGTTGCGCTGGCGTCCTGCCGCTACTGCCGTCGCCAACAACGCGCAAAGCTGTGCCGTAAACGCCTTGGTGGACGCAACCCCAATTTCCACGCCCGCCAGCGTCGGCAGGATCGCGTCGCACTCGCGCGCAATGGACGAGGTTGGAACGTTGACGACGGCCGCCGTCATCACGCCCTTGGACTTGCAGTACTCCATCGCCGCCTTGGTGTCGGCAGTCTCGCCCGACTGGGTGACGACAATGGCCAGCGTCTTGGGCGTCAGCACCGGATCGCGATAGCGGAACTCGGACGCCACATCGACATCGGCGACGATGCCGGCCAGCTGCTCGAACCAGTACTTGGCGACAAAGCCCGCATAGTACGCCGTGCCGCACGCCACGATCTGGATGCGGTCGAACTGCGTGAAGTCCAGCGCCTTCTTGCCGGGGCGCGTCGGCAGCACGCACTTCAGCTCGTACGCGTCGATATAGGCGGTGATCGTACGGCCCGCGAAATCCGGCTGCTCGTAGATCTCCTTCTGCATGAAGTGGCGGTAGTTGCCCTTCTCCGCCGCAGCCCCCGCCGCCGGCACATGCACTTCCGCCCGCTTCACCGGCTTGGCCGAAGCATCGAAGATCTCGAAGCTCGTGCGGGTGAGGGCGCACCAGTCGCCTTCTTCCAGGTAGATCACGCGCTGGGTGAACGGCCCAACCGCCAGCGCGTCCGATCCCAGGAACATCTCCTTCTCGCCAACCCCGATCACCAGCGGCGATCCCCGCCGTCCGCCGAGGATGAGGTTGTCCTCCCCCTCGATGATCGCCGCGATGGCGAACGCCCCCCGCAGCTGGTCGAGGCAGGCCTTGAACGCCTCTTTCGGCTTCAGGCCCTTGCCCAGGCCCTCATCGATCAGATGGGCGATCGTCTCCGAATCCGTCTCGGTCTCGAACTTCCGGCCGCGGGCTTCCATCGCTTCCCGGAGTTCCCTGAAATTCTCGATGATGCCGTTGTGGACGATCGCGACCCGGCCGGCCGCATGCGGGTGGGCGTTGGTCTCGTTGGCCGCGCCATGGGTCGCCCAGCGCGTATGCCCGATGCCGACGCTGGCCTTCAGCGGCAGCTCCCGCACCTTCTCGTCGAGATTGGACAGTTTCCCCGGCGCCCGCAGCCGCTTCAGCCTGCCGTTTTCCAGCACAGCCACGCCGGCAGAATCATATCCCCGGTATTCCAGCCGCTTCAGCGCCTCCACGAGGCGCGGCGCGACAGGCGTGTCGCCGAGGATACCGATGATACCGCACATAAAGGACTCCGATCCGCCAGTTCCGACCCTGGAGCAATCCGCTGATCTAGAAGATGGCGCAGCTTAAGGTATTGCAAAACATGGCCGGTCTCCGTCATGAAAATCACGGTTTCACCGAAGCTTATGGAGTTTTTGCTAGCTCCGTGGCCTTCGAGGCGCCAAGGGACGGCATGGGATTGGTCGGGCCAGCGGCTCAAGCGGGATAAGGCATGACTTCTCGGAAGATCTTCGGGACGGACGGCGTGCGGGGGCAGGCGAATGCCTGGCCGGTGACGCCTGAAATGGCGATGCGCCTCGGCATGGCCGCCGCCACCTATTTCCGGCAGGCCAATCCCCGCCGGCATCTTGTCGTTATCGGCAAGGACACCCGCCTGTCAGGCTACATGCTGGAGCCGGCGCTGACGGCCGGTTTCACCGCCAAGGGCATGGACGTCATCCTCTTCGGGCCCCTGCCGACCCCCGGCGTCGCCATGCTCACCCGCTCTCTGCGGGCGGACTTGGGCGTGATGATCTCCGCCTCGCACAACCACTATGCCGACAACGGCATCAAGCTTTTCGGGCCCGACGGCTACAAGCTCTCCGACGACGCCGAACTTGCCATCGAGGCCCTCATGGCTCGGCCGCTGGATGAAGACCTCGCCAGCCCGCCCGATCTCGGCCGCGCCCAGCGGGTGGACGACGCCCAGTCGCGCTATGTCGAGATCGTCAAGTCGACCTTCCCAAGGAAGCTGCGTCTCTCCGGCCTGCGCGTGGTGATCGATTGCGCCAACGGCGCCGCCTACAAGGTCGCCCCCAAGGCGCTCTATGAACTCGGCGCGGAAGTCTTCCCCATCGGCGTCGATCCCAACGGCTTCAACATCAACCGCGAGATCGGCTCCACCGACACCCGCGCCATGATCGAAGCCGTCCACCGCTACCGCGCCGATGTCGGCATCGCGCTTGATGGCGATGCGGACCGCCTGATTCTCTGCGACGAGCATGGCGCGATCATCGACGGCGACCAGCTGCTCGGCCTCATCGCCAGCACGTGGAAGAAGCAGGAACGCCTCGCCAAGAACACGGTGGTTGCGACCGTCATGTCCAACCTCGGCCTCGAGACCTATCTCAAGAGCATCGGCGTCAAGATGGAGCGCACCCAGGTCGGCGACCGCTATGTCGTCGCGAAGATGATCGAGAAGGGCTACAATGTCGGCGGCGAACAGTCCGGCCACGTCGTGCTGTCGGACTTCTCCACCACCGGCGATGGCCTCATCGCCGCGCTGCAGGCGCTCGCCGTGATGGTCGAGACCGGCAAGAAGCTCTCCGAAGTCGCCCACGTCTTCGATCCGGCCCCGCAGCTCCTGGTGAACCGCAAGTTTACCGGCGCTGACCCGCTCAGCAAGAAAGCCGTGCAGGAAGCGATCGCCGCCGCCGAGAAATCGCTGGGCGCCCGCGGCCGCCTTCTCGTGCGCAAGTCCGGCACCGAGCCGCTGATCCGGGTGATGGCGCAAGCCGAGACCGAAGCCATGGTCAAGGACGCCGTCGATGGCGTGCTGGCCGCGCTCGACAAGGTCTGAGATTTACGCCGACGCCGTAGGGTGCATGTAGCGTAGCGCAAATGCACCTCCCTCGTGGGCGTGGTGCGATGGTGCATTTCGCTACGCGCCATGCACCCTACATGGTCGCCCCTAAACCGGCGGCAATGCGTTCACGAACATCTGCGCCCGCAGCTCGGTCGACGACATCGAATCCATCGGCGCCGAGATCCACACCCATACGGGCGGCTTGTGGCCGGCCAGCGTGCGCGCTGCATCCTCCCGGATCCGCGGGAACGTCTGTGCAAACCGCGACAGGCCCGCCTTCGGGCTCGCTCCCGGCCGCGACACCACGGCGATCGGCACGAGCCGCGCAATCTCCTTCCAGCGCCGCCAGCGGTGGAACTGCGCAAGATTATCCCCGCCCATGATCCACATGAAGCGCGCCTGAGGCGCTCGCCGCTTCAGCCGCTTCAGCACATCGATCGTGTAGATCAGCCCCAGCTCATGCTCGAGCGCAGACACCACAGTCCGCCGCCCGCCCAGCCGCCGCTGCGCCGAGGCAAAGCGATCAACAAACGCCGTCTGCGTCTTCTTCAGCGGATTGCCCGCCGCCACGAACACCCACACCGCATCCAGCCCCAGCGCCCGCCGGGCCGTCTCGATCACATGCCGGTGCCCGGAATGCGCAGGATCGAACGACCCGCCCATGATCCCGATGGCCTGGCTGCTCGCCGGCCCGGGAAGCCTGAAATGAGGGGAACGCCGATGCTTCATGAGCGCAGACTAACCGCGAATCCCACGAGGCGTCAGCCGCTAGTTGGGAACCGAAGCATCCTTAGGCGCCGAGGCGTAGAAATACCGGCCCGAGCCCATCACGTCGGAATGGCGATAGTCGAAGCGCTTGTAGGCCCGCCCCGAAGCATCCGTCCCCAGCACGGCGTTCACCGCATCCTTCGTCGCCTGGTCCGCGCCGTTCACCGCAGCTGACAGCCTGTCGCCCGCCTCAGCCGCAACCAGTTCGGCATCCGATGGCTTGTACTGGCGCTCATCCGCCCCGAGCTGCACCGCGCCGGCCTCATAGCTTCCCGGCGATCCCGACGCGCGCCCATTCCACTGCAGGAAGGATCGCGCCAGTCCCGCCGCATCGCTCACCGGCGGCAGAGCACTGATCTGGTCGGAAACGGCCGGGCGATAATCCCGCACGGTGTCGGGCGTCGATTTGGGAGAAATGGCGCCCGACGCATCGGCAGGCGCTGCCCCATCGGTCGGGGCCGGGGCCGAAGCATCCACGGCAGCCGGCGCCGGCGTGCCATCAACCGGCGCGTCTTCCGGCGGCGGCGCCACTTCCGGCACGCTCTCCAGCGTCACCGAAGCGGGAGGCAGCTTCGGCTCCACGCCGCGCTCATAGACAGCATTGGCTTCAGACGCGAGTTCGGTGGTCTTCTGGCAAGCACAGAGGAGCAGGGCGGCGAGCCCGAAGCTGACTGCAAGCTTCCTCATGACGCGATACCTGACCTACCGACCTTCCGTCACCAGCTTGGGCAGCTGGTCGGGCGAGGAGACCAGATTCCAGGTCCCGCCCGCATCGGTAATCGTCTTCTCCCATTTTGTGAGAAGAGCAAAGTACTCATCCGGGTTGCCGGGATTGGATTTTATGACGTTGGCCGCAATGACATGTATGCCGGTAAGATCCAGTTTTACGGCCGACGTGTCGCAGCCCTTGCCCATATCCTCGACCATGTCGGTGAAAAGCACGATGTAGCGGGCCTGTTCAGGCCTCTGCTTGAGCTCAAAGGCCGCCTGGGCGATGGCGCCACGGATGTCCGTGAACTTCGCCGATTTCACCTGCGCGGCATAGTTGGCGAACTCGTCGAACAGCTCTCGCTTGGCGGCGGAGGCGAGGCTCGGCGTCTGCGGCAGCTGCTTCTGGAGGATCATCTCCTTCTCGGAGAAAGAACAGGCCGAAATTTGGCTTGCCCCCACCCAGTCGCCCGGCTGCAGTTCGGCGATCATCATGTTGGCGTACTTGGTCGCCGTGGGCACGGCTTTGACGTAGGTGCCCGACACGTCGAAGACCACGAACACCGAGCGGTTGGTTGACGTCACAAGCCCGCAGGCGGCGAGCGCCCCGGCGAGGAGCAACCCGGCCGCCCCCAACACCATGCGGCGGATCATGCGCTCTTCAGCTCCCGCTGACGCTTGTCGCGGCGATTGGACTGTACGTCGTCCTGAGGGAGTTCCTCGAACACCATCAGGTCGTCTTCCCGCTGGCTGCCCTGGCCTTCGTCGTCGTCCTTCTTGTTCTTCTTCGTCTGCTTGCGCGCGGCGCGCTCCTCGGCCTTGGCGGCCTTCTCGTCTTCTCTGTCCGTGTTCTTCGAGCCGCCGCCGAAAAGCCGGCCGATTGTCTGCGATGGCGCCCCGATAGACCTGCAGATGAACCCGAGCGTCAGAAGCAGGTAACTGCTGGCGATGCTCACCATGAACACTGATGAGCGGATGATGGTCTCCAGCGGCAGGGCTGCCGCAGCCAGCAGCCACGGGATGATCGCAGCCAGGATGATCTGCGCGATCGTCGCCTTGGCCAGGCCTTGCTTGCGCACCTCTTGAGCCGGGTTGCCGTTTTCGGGCGTGGCCGCCGCATCCGGCGTGTCGCGAGGCGTCGTCAGCGAGGGCGAGATGAGCGACGCGCTGGCGATGCGGGAGGTTTCCTGCTGCGTCTCGATGATCTCTTCGCGCACCATCGACAACGTCACTTCCAGCACCGAGAAGGCGCCGAGGAAGATGAAGGCGATGACGGCCAGGATCTTCTTGCCCTTGTCCGACATGGATTCGAACGCCGGGATCAGTCTCGTGAAGCCGAGCGCATCCATCAGGATCACGCCGGTCACGAATTCGAGGAAGATCACGATCAGGGCCGCGAAGGTGGGAAGGCCCACGCCTGCGATCCGCGCGCCTTCGCCGACGATCTCGGACATCGGGCGCTCGATCAGGAAGAAGTTCAGGAACACGCCCGAAAGCGCGATCGTCATGATGATGAGCGCGATCAGCCACGGGACCACGATGGAGGCGCGCGACGCGATCGTGGCGCGGTCTTCCGAGCGCATGATCGCCTCGAACTCTTTGAACTGGTCGTTCACCTGCCTGACGCTCTGGTTGAACTTGGCGTCGATGTCGTGAAGCTTGGCCGCATCCGCCTTGAGGCGCGGCGCTTCCTGCTTGAGGATGGACAGGGCAGGCCGGATTTCCGACAGCTTTTCCCGGATCGTGCGGCCGGTCGTCTGGGCGATATTCTTCTCGAGCTTTGAGAGACCGCGCGTCGATTCCATCGACGGCATGGCTGCGCGGAACGAGCGCTCGGCCGCTTCCTCGATATTGATGTCGGCGAGATACGTCGCCGCCTTGTTGATCTGGTCGGTGCTCTTGTCGAGCCGCGCCACGATCGGATGAAGCTCCTTCGGCATCGTCGCCGCCTGCTGGCCCATGCGGGCCTCGAGGTTCATCAGCCTGTCCTGCAACTCGTCTGCGCGGTGCGAGGCGATCTTCTCGTCGCAGCGTGAGCGGGCGATGCGGCCATGCTCCGTGAGCCATACGCCCCATCGTTCGAAGATGCCGCCGAAGACGCAAACGGCGATCAGGAGCACAAGGACCCAGTTGGGAAGCCCGCCGATAAGCGAGCCGCCCAGGAAAGCGGTGACGTTCGACATCAGGTTGTCAGGCCCTTCAGCTGCGAGTTCCCGGCCCCAGTATCACCCAATACAGGATTCCCATTCTGATGCGGGCTGATGTAAGGCATCGTTAATTACCGTTTAGAAATGATTGATTTCAAAAGCTGTCCTAGGTGAATCGTCCCGGGTCCAGAACGAGATGCAGTTTTTGCTGAGGAATCTCAGGAACCATGGTGTCCAGCCAGCGTTGCCCACCACGTAAGCTAGTCTTGAACGAGCGTAGGAGTACCCCGTCGTGCTTGGGGGAGATGCTGACTGGGCCCGCGAAATCCGCAGGCAATTAATCTCGGAAATCGAACTGGTTAGCAGCAGCCTGGCCGAGGGCCGGCAGCTTCTGCATCAGGATACACGCGCCCAGGCCGGCTATCGGATCGACGACCTGCGCCGCCGTCTGGAACAGGTCGACCGCCTGATCGACGCCATCGAAGGCCTGCGCGAGAACAGCGAAGACGACGAGGGCAATGCCGTCTCGCCCGACAATGCCGCCCAAGATGCTGCGATGGATGGCCGCAATAGTCGCACTGGTCGCGGCTCGCGCCCCAACTAGATCCGGGCCTCGTACGCCGCGATCAGTTCCTCGAAACGTCCGAGCCTGTCGAGCAGCCGCTGGACCGCGCGCACGGTGACATTCCGTTTTCCCGATTTCGAGACCTCGATCACCTCGCGTTCGCCGGCTTCCAGCAGCTTGATGTCGCCGCGCAGCTGATCCGACTCATGATGGAGAAATTGAAGGGTCACTTTTCGCATGCCTGAACTCCCACGCTCGTCCATGGACCCAAGCCCAATGAACCAAGGCGTGCGCAGGAGGGTGAGTTCCTGATTAGTCGCGTGATCGCCCTTAAATCCAGGCGAGACTCAAGGCGCATATGCGGCAGGCTTGCGGCGCGACTAACATGTGCGGAAAACGCGCCTCAAAATGCGCCAGCGACGCGCGCGTCAGGGCCGAATCTGCCCCGTGCCGCGCACGGCATACTTGTAGATCGTCAGCTGCTCTGCACCCACCGGACCACGCGCGTGAATGCGTCCCGTCGCGATGCCGATCTCTGCGCCCATGCCGAACTCCGCCCCGTCCGCAAACTGCGTTGAGGCATTGTGCATCACGATCGCTGAATCGACCTCGGCAAGGAAGCGCTCGGCAGCCGCCTTGTCCTCGGTCACGATGCTCTCGGTGTGCTGCGAGCCATAGCGCGTAATATGCGCCATCGCGCCTTCAATGCCGTCCACCACCGCAACCGAAAGGATCGGCGCCAGATACTCTGTCGTCCAGTCCTCCACCGTCGCCGCCTTCATCGGATGAATCGCCCGCGCACGCTCGTCGCCACGCAGCTCGCATCCCGCCTTCTCCAAAGCCTTCGCCAGACGCGGCAGCAGAGCAGGGGCAACCGATGCATCGATCAGCATCGTCTCCGTCGATCCGCACACGCCCACACGCCGCAGCTTCGCGTTGACGATGATCGCCTCGGCCTTGTCCGGATCCGCCTTGGCGTGAATGTAGGTATGGCACAGCCCTTCCAGGTGCCCGATCACCGGCACCCTGGCCTCCTGGAGAACGCGCGCGATAAGGCTCTTGCCCCCGCGCGGCACCACCACGTCGACCCTTCCGTCCAGCCCGGTGAGAATATACCCCACTGCAGCCCGATCAGCCGTCTGCACCAGCTGGATCGCATCGGCAGGCAGCCCCGCATCCTTCAGACCCGCCCGCAGCGCCTCCGCAATCGCACGCGAGGAATGCAGGCTCTCCGACCCGCCGCGCAGGATGGCCGCATTGGCAGCGCGCAGGCACAGCGCGCCCGCATCGGCCGTCACATTCGGCCGGCTCTCATAGATGATCCCGATCACCCCGATCGGCCCACGCACGCGGGTGATCTCCAGCCCGTTCGGCCGCGTCCATGTCTCCAGCACCGTCCCCACCGGATCGGGCAGCCCCGCCACATCCTCGACGCCCTTGGCCATCGCCTCGATGCGCCCGGCGTTCAGCTCCAGCCGATCCAGCATCGCGCCCGACAGCCCCTTGGCCTTAGCCGCCGCCATGTCCTGCGCATTCGCGCTCATGATTGCGGCCTGAGCCTCGCGTATCCGCTTCGCCATCGCCTTCAGCGCAGCCGTGCGCTTCTCAGGCCCGGCCTTCGCCACCTCC
>DASYKO010000304.1:0-7181 GCA_035995285.1 Hyphomonadaceae bacterium
GGAAGCGCCGGCCACGACATCGCTTCTCGCGGGCATGCTGCCCTCGGTCGCCCTGGACCTGAAGGTCTCCCTTCACCAGCGCCTGATCGACAAGATCAACCTCGCCGTCCTCGAAACGATGACGCGTGAACAGGTTGCCGAACAGATCACGCCGCTCGTCGCCCGTCTTCTGGCCGAGGACCGCCAGGCCCTCAACCACTCCGAATATGAGCGCCTGCTCGAGGAGCTGCTCGACGAGATCCTGGGCCTCGGCCCGATCGAGCCACTGCTTCGCGACCCCACCGTCGCCGATATTCTCGTCAACACGCACAAGAACGTTTACGTCGAGCGCGAAGGCAAGCTGGAGCGCACGGCGATCCAGTTCAAGGACGACCGGCATCTTATCCGCATCATCCAGAAGATCGTCTCCGCAGTCGGCCGCCGCGTCGATGAAAGCCAGCCCTGGGTCGACGCCCGCCTCGCAGACGGCTCTCGCGTCAACGCCCTGCTCCCGCCCTGCGCCGTGGACGGCCCACTGCTCTCGATCCGGAAGTTCGCCGTCAAGCCCTACACTATGGACCGCCTGATCGATAACGGCTCGATCACGGGTCCGCTGGCGGAGATTCTCGAGATCGTCGTCAAGTCGCGCCTTAACGTGCTCATCTCCGGCGGCACCGGCACCGGTAAGACCACCATCCTCAACGCGCTGTCTTCACTGATCTCCACGAAGGAGCGGATCGTCACCATCGAGGATACCGCCGAACTCCAGCTGCAGCAGGAACACCTCGCGCGCATGGAATCGCGCCCTGCCAACATGGAAGGCGTCGGCGAAGTCACCCAGCGCGACCTTCTCAAGAACTCGCTGCGCATGCGCCCGGACCGCATCATCGTGGGCGAGGTGCGTGGCGCCGAAGTTCTCGACATGCTTCAGGCCATGAATACCGGCCACGATGGCTCGATGACGACAATCCACGCCAACACACCGCGTGATGCCCTGACCCGCCTCGAGCACATGACCGCGATGTCGGGCCTCGACATTCCGATCCGCGCTCTTCGCGGCCAGATCGCCTCGGCCATCCAGGTCGTCATCCAGCTGCAACGCTTCTCTGACGGCCGCCGCCGCGTGACGAGCGTGCAGGAAGTCACTGGCCTCGAAGGCGAAATCCTGGCGATGCAGGAAATCTACAAGTTCGATCGCCGCGGCGTCGATGCCCAGGAGCAGGTGATCGGCAGGCACATGCCGACCGGAATCCGCCCCCGCTTTGCGCAGCGCGCTCGCGAGTTCGGGTTCTCGATGCCGGAGTCCCTCTTTATCACTACGGGCCAATCGTGACTTATCTTCCCACACTGTTCCTCTGCGGCCTCGCCGTCCTCGGGTTCTTTCTGCTGGTCGATGGCCTGATCTATATCGTCGCCAACACGGGCGACCGCGGGGAATCGCGCCTTCTGCGCCGTCTGTCGCTCGACAAGCAGGCGCAGGCCCAGCACGAATACCGCCTAAACAAGCTGGCGCAGGACGAAAACAGCAACCGCCAGTTGTCGGCCAACGACTATATCGACAACCTGCTGGCCGCAGCCTCCTCGAAGTCGCCGCGCAGCCATGTCTATATCAGCATGGTCATCTTCATGGCCACCACGATGGCCTTCCTGCTTGTCTTCGCCGGGAACTTTCCGCTGGCTCCCCGCATCGGGATCGCCGTTGTCGTCGGCGTCTTTCTGCCGATCATCCAGCTGAAGAACCAAGCCGCAAAACGGCTGAGCGGCATCAACGACCAGTTTCCCGATACGCTGGAGCTTATTGTCCGCAGTCTGCGCGTTGGCCATCCGATCGGTACGGCGCTGCAGACCGTCGCGCGCGAAATTCCGGCGCCGACCGGACCGGAATTCGAACTGATCGCTCGTCAGGTCACCTATGGCAAGACACCCGCCGAGGCCGTCACGCTGTTTGCCCAACGCGTGCCGACGCCGGACATCCGCTTCTTCGCAGTGGCGATCCAGATCCAGCACGAAGGCGGCGGCAGCCTTGCCGATATTCTCTCCGGCCTTTCCAAAATCATCCGCTCGCGTTTCCAGCTTTTCCGGAAGGTGAAGGCGCTGACTGCGGAAGGGCGATTTTCCGCTTACTTCCTCTCAGGCTTCCCTGTCGTGATGATCCTCGCGATGAACGTGATGCAGCCGGGCTACTACACGAAGATCCTGGACTACGAATATTTCCCGCAGATGGCCGGCATGACGTTCCTGCTTCTCCTGATCAACGTTATCGCCATGCGCATCATGACGAAGATGGAAGTGTAGGATCGCCATGCAGCAATACACTCCGATCATCATCGCCCTCCTCTTCGGCGGCGCGGCCATTGCGTTCATCTGGTTCGGCATTTCCGACCAGTTCCATGAGGGCGCGCGCGTCGCCCGCCGCCTGTTCGGCGAGACCCGCAAGGTCGTCGGCGTCGCGAGCCAGCGCG
This sequence comes from Hyphomonadaceae bacterium, assembly GCA_035995285.1. Lineage (GTDB taxonomy): Bacteria > Pseudomonadota > Alphaproteobacteria > Caulobacterales > Hyphomonadaceae > UBA7672. The sequence goes on from DASYKO010000304.1 coordinate 2,442, forward strand.
TCGAACGGCTGGTGAACGACGACAACCTGCTTCGCTCGTTCGAAAAGTTCCTGACGCCCGACAACGAATCCCGCACCAACAAGATCCGCATGAAGTTGCTGCTGTCGGGCTACCGCAACCCGTCGGCCGTGCGCGTCTATTTCGCCGTAAAATGGTCGATCGCAATCGCGGGCTTCACCCTCGCGGCGATCGTCTTCATCCTGACCATGAACCCGCAGCAGCCCGTCGTTCCGACGATTTCCGCGCTGATGGTCATCATGCTGGCCTTCTTCGCGACCGACATGTGGATCGAACGCAAGATTTCCTACCGCCGCCTCGCAGTCGAGCGAGCCTTCCCGGATGCGCTGGACCTGCTGCTGGTCTGCGTCGAGGCCGGCCATGGCATGGACCAGGCCTTCGGCCGCGTGGCTCAGGAGATCCACAGCGCGGCGCCGATCCTGGCCGCGGACATGAAGCTCGTCGTCTCCCAGCTCCGCGCCGGCCGCGACCGCGAGCGGGTGATGGCGGACTTTGCCTGGCGCACCGGCCTTCCGGATGTCGCCTCGTTCGTCACAACCCTGCGGCAGGCCGACCAGTTTGGCGTGTCAGTCGCCGAAGCCCTTCGGGTCTACGCTGCCGAAATGCGCAACAAGCGGTTCATGCGCGCCGAAGAAAAGGCGAACATGATGCCGGTGAAACTCGCGCTGGGCGCCATCCTGTTTACCGTACCGCCGACCATGCTGATCCTGGTCGGCCCCTCCGTGGTCCAGATTGTGCGTGAGATGGGGAAAGCTGCCGGCGGCTGAAGGAAACGATCGATGCGGATGATCCTCTTTACCACCACGACAGCGCTTCTCTCCCTGCTCGGCGCCTGCGCCACCACGGCCTCCCCGGACATCCGCCCGGTCGAGCGAATGACGGCCATTTCGCCGCTTAACCCTGACCAACTTATGGAAAGAGGCCTCTATGACCGCGCCGTGGCGGTCTACAAGGCCCAGCTCGACTCCAAGCCCGATGATGCAGGCGCCCGGTTTGGCCTTGCTGAAGCGCTGCGCAAGAGCGGCAAGCTGAAGGACGCCGGCGCCGAATACACCAAGTTGCTCGAGATTCCCGAATGGAAGCTGCGTGCGCTCGAAGGCATTGGCGAGACCAGGCTTGGCAGCGGCGACAATGACGGCGCCCGGGAAGCATTTACCAACGTCGTCGCAGAAGACACCAAAGCCTGGAAGTCCTGGCTCGGCCTGGCGCAGCTCCACGACTTCGCCAAGGAATGGGCGCAGGCCGACGAAGCCTATGCCAACGCGCTTGCTTCAACGGACCGTCCCGCGCTGATCTACAATAACCAGGGCCTGTCCCATCTCGCCCGCGGCGAGGCCAAATGGGCGTCGGACCACTTCAGGCTCGCCCTCGTCACAGACCCCAGCCTTACGCGCGCCCAGACCAATCTCGAAATCGCCGAAGCCGCCAATGGCGCGTCGCTCGAGAAGCTGAAGGCATCCGACCGCGACGCCAAGGAACGCGCCCGCAAGCTCAACAATGCCGGCTATGTCGCGATGCTGCAGGACCGGCCGGAAGAGGCGCGCGCCTTCTATCAGGCCGCAATCGAAGAGCACCCCTCTTTCTACCCGCTGGCCTTCCAGAACCTGCAGACGCTGGAATCCGCCATGAGGGCCGCGCAGACCCCGGCCCAATAGGACCCCACCCGAGGAAGGATTTCGGGCCAGATGATCTGGGCGGCATTTACTGTTCTGGTGCTGATCGCCGCGGTTGCGGACGCGCGCAGCTATCGCATTCCCAACTGGATCAGCCTCGCGCTGGCGGGGCTGTTTGTGATCGCGCTGACCGTAGCCGTGGCTATGAACGGGCAGCCGATCCAGGATTTCTGGCCGCACATCCTGACCGGCGCCGCGATCCTCGCGCTTGGGTACGCGCTTTACCAATTCACCGGCATGGGAGCGGGCGACGCCAAGCTGGCTGCCGCCATCGGCCTGTGGGTCGGTTTCGACGGCCTCTACATGTGGACGTTCACGCTGGCCGTCGCGATGGCGATGCTTGCCTTCGGGCTCATCGTGCTGCGCCGCGCGCTCCCCGCAGGCATCTCCGAGAAAACCCGCGTCTTCCAGAAGGGCGCGCCGGTTCCACTCGGCGTCGCAATCGGCCTTTCAGCCATCGCGGCATCGCCCTGGTTCAACAGAGCGCTGTTCGGCTTCTGAAATCCCAAGCTAACCGCCCAACTCGCGCCCGCTGCAGAGGCCGCAAATCCCGCTGTTGACTCTCTTGACTTTCTATTAGAAAGTACTCTCCATGGATGTGGAGATAACAAAATGAACCTGCGTCTTCTTGTGTCTGCGGTGATCGTTGCGGCCGCCCTCCCCGCTCACGCGCAACAGACTGGCATCGTGACGGTCAACGTCACAGGCGTGCATTCGAGCGCCGGGAATATCCTCGCGAACCTCTGCGATGATCCCAAGGCTCAGTTCCCCGGCGGTTGTGCGACTTACCAGACGATGGCGATCGCCCAGCAGGGCGTGACCGTGCTCGAGTTCAAGGGCGTGAAGCCCGGCTCGTATGCGGTGCAGCTCTTCCACGACGAGGACGGTAACATGTTCCCGAACATCCCGCCCGAAGGCTTCGGCTATGGCAACGACCAGCCTTATCCGCCCGACTTCGCAAAATCCTCGATCAAGGTCGCGGGCGACACCACCACCAATGTGAAGATGACCTATCTCGGCGCGCCAACCACGCCGACCGGGCAGAAAGGCGCGCCTGCTCCGGCGGGCGTCACCAAGGTCGACCTGCGCGAGAACGGCCTCTATGGCGAGCTCTACGTGCCCGCGAGCGACAAGCCTGTCCCGGCCATCATCGTTCTTGGCGGTTCCGAAGGCGGCGTGATGACGGCCAGCCAGGTCGGCGTCGGCTTTGCGAAACACGGCTATGCCGTCCTCGCCCTCGCCTATTTCCAGGAAGAGGGCCTGCCCAAGACGCTGGAAGGCGTGCCGCTGGAATACTTCGACAAGGGCGTCGAGTGGCTCAAGAAGCAGAAGGGCATCGACGCCAACCATATCGGCGTGATCGGCGGATCGCGCGGTTCGGAAGCCGCCCTGCTGCTCGGCTCTCGCCGCAAGGACATCACCGCCGTCGCCGCTTTCGCGCCGTCCAACTATGTCTGGCAGGGCCTCGGCAGCAATCCGATGGCCGCTGCTGCTGCATGGACGCTAGCCGGCAAGGCCATTCCCTTCGTCACGCCTGATGGTGCGGCCTACCGGCCTGACAACATGAAGCTCATGTTCACCAACGCCATCGACAAGAAGCCGGCGGCCGATACCGAGATCGCCGTCGAGAAGATCAACGGCCCGATCCTCTTCATCTCCGGCAAGGCAGATGCCCTCTGGCCCTCCGCCGACATGAGCAACCGCGCCGTCGCCCGCCTCAAGGCCAAAGGCTTCAAGCACAAGGTAGAGAACTGGCAATATGATGGGGCCGGCCACCTCGTCTTCATGGGCGACCCGACCTCGCCCGGCGCCATCTCGATGTCCAAAGCGGCGCCCAACCCGATGCTCGGCGGCACGGGCGAGGCGGGCATGAAAGCCTGGACCGACAACTGGCCCAAGACCCTCGCCTTCTTCGACGCCGCTCTCAAAGGCAAGCAATAATGAACGTCACCCGCGACGAAGCGGCCAAGGCCCTCGCAGACATCGACAAGGCGACGGACAAGGTCATCGAGCTCAAGGGTTATCACCACGGCGCCCCACACTTCATCGTGTGGGGCTTCGTGTGGATCTTCGCAAACACGATTACGCAGTTCTGGCAGCAGTACACGGCCCACGCATGGATAAGCCTGCTCGCCGTCGGCATGATCAGCTCGACGGTGATCGGCATCCTCCAGGGCCGTAACGCAAAGCCCGCAGCCTCATCCATGCCGCCCGGCACAAGCCGCAAGATGGGAATGACATCCGGCATCGTCTTCGCTTTCATCTTCTGCATGATGTGGATCGCGCAGCCGGAATCCGACCGGCAGGCCAACGCGATGATCTCGATCATCTTTCCCTTCCTGTACATGTGCGGGGGAATCTGGGCTGGCTGGCGCCTCTTCGCCATCGGCCTCTTCACCGCGGCGGCAATCCTGTTCGGGTTCTTCTACGTGAAGGAATGGTTCGACCTCTGGATGGCCGTGTTCGCCGGCGGCTCACTGCTCGCAGGCGGCCTCTGGCTGCGGAGCGCCTGATAGATGGACGGCCCCGACGAAATCATCCACCAGTCCACGCGCCTCAAGATCGCGGCCACGCTCAACGCCCTGCACTTCAGCGACAGCATGGAGTTCAGCAAGCTCAAGCAGATCCTCGGCGCAACGGATGGCAACATGGCGACTCACCTCGGCGCGCTCGAAAAGGCTGGCTACATCGCCGTGCAGAAGGATTTCGTCGGCAAGAAGCCGCGCACACGCGTGGCGCTCACGAGGACGGGGCGCAAGGCGTTCGAGAAGCACGTGCAGTATCTGAAGGATCTGCTGGAGGGTGGGGGCTAATAGCCTCGCCACTCCCCATCCCGCCCGCGCAACCTTATGCGCCCGTCCTCTGTCTCGACATCCGCGGGAGACGCCAGCGCCTTTGAGACTCCGCCCGGAATGTCGATCACGTACGTCGGCTGCGCGAGGCCAGAAATCCGGTCCCGGAGTTCGCGCACGAGCTGTTGCCCGCGCTCTACACTCGTGCGGAAGTGAGATGTGCCCGGCGCGAGGTCCGCATGGTGCAGATAGTAGGG
>DASYKO010000305.1:0-8275 GCA_035995285.1 Hyphomonadaceae bacterium
GCGGATGGCGCAACTATCTCAACAAGCGGCAGGCGATCCACACGGTTGATGTGGCGGAGCTGGAAGATCATCTGCGCGAGCAGATCGCGGCGCTGAGCAAGGCGGGGCTGGCGCCGGACGAGGCCTTCCTCGTGGCGGTCAAACGCATCGGCAATCTCGATACGCTTTCGAGGGAGTTTGCGCGCGAGCATGCAGACCGGCTGTGGAAACAGCTGGTGCTCTCGTCCTCCGATGCCGGCGCCGAAAAAACTGCGCTGCGGACGGATGCGATTGTTGCGGTGAGCCTCGCTGTCGCGGCGGCGGTCGCCATCAAGGCGCCGGCGCTGTTCGGGCTCACGCTCGACATGAATGCGATTTTCTACGCCCACAACGTGGCTCTGTTCGTCTTCCCGTTGCTGGCGGCGTACTTCGTCTGGAAGGGCAAGCTTGGGCCGCGCATGTGGCTGTGGCCGGGGGCGGCCTTCGTCGCGGTGGCGGTATTCGCCAATGCCTATCCGTTCAAGGTGGGCGGCGCGACCGAGGTGCTGTCGGTCCTGCACCTGCCGATTGCGCTGTGGCTCGCGGTGGGCGTGGCTTACGCCGGCACGCGCTGGAACCAGGTGGCGGGTCGGATGGATTTCATCCGCTTCTCGGGCGAGCTTTTCATCTACTATGTGCTGATCGCCCTCGGCGGCGGCGTGCTCACGGCGTTCATGATGATGATGTTCATGGCCGCGGGCATCAATGTCGAACCCTTCTTCGAGAGCTGGCTGATGCCGTGCGGCGCGATGGGCGCGGTGGTGATCGCCGCCTGGCTGGTCGAGGCTAAGCAGGGCGTGATCGAGAACATGGCCCCCGTGCTGGCGCGCATCTTTACCCCGCTGTTTGTCGCCGTGCTGATCGTCTTCCTCGGAACACTGCTGGTCACGGGCAAGGGCATCGACATCCAGCGCGAGGTCCTGATCGCTTTCGACCTGCTGCTCGCGGTCGTGCTGGGCCTGCTGCTCTATTCGGTCTCGGCGCGCGATTCGAACGCGCCCCCGAACATCTACGACGTCCTGCAGGTGGTGCTGGTGATCGCCGCGCTGGCTGCGGACGCGGCGGCCCTGTGGGCGGTTGCGGCGCGGACCTCCGATGAATTCGGCTTCACCCCCAACCGCGTGGCGGCCCTCGGCCTCAACGTGCTGTTGCTGGTCCACCTCGCCTGGTCGGCAATGCTCTATATCGGCTTCCTGCGAGGGAAGGGGCCGTTCGCCAGGCTGGAGAAGCAGCAGACGGATTACCTGCCGGTCTATGCGCTCTGGGCGGCCATCGTGGTCATTGTCTTCCCGCCAGCGTTCGGGTTTATCTGAGCCATGATCAAGCGTGTCATGATCGCCCTGGGTCTTGCGCTGCTGGCCGCCCTGGTTCCGCCCGTGCGCAGCGCCGTTGTTGCGGGTATCGATGAAGCACAGCCCGCCGTCGCGACGGCAGGCGGTTTTGCCGATCCCGACAAGGCCGCGCGATAGTTCACTTAGAGGCGAGCGCGGCTTGCCTCACCCCGGCTAAAGCGGCACAGATTCCGGCGGGGTTCCTGCCGGAGGGTCGCCGATGCGCCGGAAACTGGTTTCGATCCTAGCTGCAGCCCTGATGCTGGCCGCGCCTGCTAGCGCGCAATCAGCGCCGCCCGCCGACAAATGGCAGGGCGATCTCTCCTCGATCACGGCGAAGGACTGGAACGCCGCGCGCGCATCGCACCTCCTGTCCCGCGCCGGCTTCGGCGGCACGCCGGAGGAGATCGCAAGGCTCGCCGCGATGAGCCCCGCTGAAGCAGTAAAGAGCCTCGTCCATTTCAAGCCCGATCCGAACCTCAAGCCGTTCGAGGAATCCGGCATCCACGACCCGGGCCTTGAGCCCTTCCCGGAAAGCCGCCCCGCCGCGACAGACCGCGCCAAGGAAACCGGCGAGTCCATGGGCGTGAAGGCGAAGGCCGCGGGCAACCGCCCGCTGCAGCCTGCCACCAACAAGTTCTTCTACTGGCTGCGCGCCAGCGCGCTGGAGACGGGCCGCGTCGGCTACTGGTGGGCCAACCGGATGCTGACCAGCAAAGCGCCGCTGCAGGAGAAGATGGCGCTGTTCTGGCACGGCCACTTCGCCAACAACGAAGACAAGGTGCGCGACTACCGCAAGCTGCTGCGCCAGCTCGACCTGTTCGAGACCAGGGGCATGGGCTCGTTCCGCGATCTCACGGTCGCCGTCGCCCAGGATCCGGCGATGCTCTACTTCCTGGATGCGGGCAAGAACGTCAAAGGCGCGCCCAACGAGAACTTCGCCCGCGAGATCATGGAACTCTTCACCATGGGCGTGGGCAACTATTCCGAGAAAGACGTGCGCGAGGCCGCGCGCGCCTTCACCGGCTGGAACTATGACGACCTGAAATTCGTCGTGAACGCCGCCCAGCACGACGACGCACCGAAAACCTTCCTCGGCCGCACCGGCAATTTCGACGGCGTTGCCGTCATCGACATCATCATGGACCAGCCCGTTACCGCCAACTTCATGGCGGCCAAGCTCTACCGCTATTTCGTGCGCGAGGATCTCGATCCCAAGCTGCAGGCCAAACTCGGCGACATCCTGCGGAAGAACAAATACCAGATCGCTCCCTTCCTCGACGCCGTCTTCCTATCGAAGGATTTCTACTCCGACGCCTCCATCGGCGCGCAGATCAAGGGCCCGGTTGAACTGGCGATTTCGACCTACAAGCGGCTCGGCCTGAAAGAAGTGCCGGGCGTGCCGGATTTCAACGCCGCAACCGGCGCGCTGGGCCAGCGCCTCTTTGCCCCGCCCACGGTGGCCGGCTGGGCGCAGGGCAGGAGCTGGATCACGCCGGGCCTGCTGCTCGAACGTGGCAACTTCGTCCGCGACGTGATGTTCCCGGACATCGGCTTCATCCCGCCTGACCGCTATGGCCCCGGCGACGTCCGCCAGGTCTCGCAGCGCATCCGCGACGGCGCCGACATCACTGCAGCCACCAGCGGCCAGGCCGAAGGCGTGGTGCGCGCCGAAAGCAACATGGCCGCAGACCGCGACGAGGATTTCAACACCCGCTACGCCAGCTATCGCGGCTGGCAGATGGCGATCGAGAAGGTGAAGGCGATCCCGAGGGATACTGCCCGGCTCGATCTCTCCGGCATGGTGCGCGCCAACAAGCTCACGACGACAACGCAGGTGGTCGACTACTTTATCGCCCGTTTCATGAGCGTGGCGCCTGCGCCGGACGCTCGCGCACGGCTCGTGAAGTTCCTCGACGCCGATCTCGGCACATCCGACATCGCGCGGGCCGACACATACATGGAAGACTCGCTGAGGATGCTGACGCATCTCATCATGAGCCTTCCCGAATACCAGCTGGATTGATCGCCATGACCGATCACACGAAGTGCAATCACGGCTTCTCGCGGCGCGCGCTCCTCGGCGCCGGGCTCGGCATGGCGGGCGCGCCGTTGATGTTTGCGCCCTCGGCGATGGCGCAGCAGGGCGGGGCGAATGGCCCACGCGAGCGCATCCTCGTCATCCTCGAACTCTCCGGCGGCAATGACGGACTCAACACCGTCATCCCCTACGCGGACGACGCCTATTACCGCCTGCGCCCGCAGATCGGCATCAAGGCAAACCGGCTGCGCAAGCTCGACGATCATTTCGGGCTCAACGTCGGCATGGTCGGCATGGAGAAGCTCTGGAAAGACGGCAAGCTCGCCATCGTGCACGGCGCAGGCTATGCGCAGCCGTCATTCTCACACTTCACTTCGATGGCCTACTGGCACACGGCCGCGCCGAACTCGGGCGAACAGTATGGCTGGGTCGGCCGCCTCGCAGACCAGATGGCGCCGAGCGCGCCTGCCAACTTCCTCATCAACATCGGCGCCAACCAGTCGCTGGCCGTGCGCGCGCACAAGCACGTGCCCGTCGTCTTCAACAATCCCGACAATTTCCAGCGCGAGGCTTTCTTCGAGGAGAAGGATGTCCTCGGCGCCCTCTCTGATCCGGGCAAGGTGCAGAACGCATCGCAGCGTTACCTGCTCGACATCGCCAGGAGCGCGAACGACGCCTCGGCCATGGTGCGCAAGGCCTGGTCGCAATACCGCTCGCCGATCGACTATGGAATCTCGGACCTCGGCCTGCGCCGCGTGGCGGCGATGATCAGTGCGGGCATGCCTGCGCGGCTCTATTACACGTCCTACGCAAACAACGCCTTCGATACGCACGTGGTGCAGAACGACCTGCACGGGCGCCTGCTCACCTATACCTCGGACGCCATCTCCGGCTTCATGCAGGACATGGAGCGGCTCGGCCGCGCCGACGATGTCACTGTGATGATCTTCTCCGAATTCGGCCGCCGCGTGCCCGAGAACACCAGCCTCGGCACGGATCATGGCGCCGCCAACAACATGTTCGTCGTCGGCAAAAGCGTGAAGGGCGGCCACTACGGCGACCTGCCCAGCCTCACGAAGCTGGATGCGGGCGACAATCTCGTCTTCACGACGGATTTCCGCCGCGTCTATGCGACCATGGCCGAAGGCTGGCTGCAGCAGAAACCGAACCCGGACCTGCTCAACGGCTCGTTCAAACCATTCGCGATGTTTGCTTAGGTTCCGGTCCGGTTTCGCACAGACCAGGGCAAGAGCACTGCTCTCTTAGTGCCTTTGTGAAACCCTTCGTGTCTTTTTGTTGGAATCTTTCTCAAGAGAAACACGAAGGCACGAAGTAAGACACGAAGACACGAAGGGGCCGGCGCTCTAGCCCTTCGGCTTCTCGAACGTCGCAACATACCGGTCCGTCCTTCCGCGCACGCCGGGGCGGAAGACGTTGAAGCGTCGGTCGTCGTATTTCGAATCCATCAGGATCACATCGACGGGCTTGAAGCCGGCGCGGGTGACGAAATCCGTGGCGTAGGCAACCGACAGGCGGTGCAGGCTCATCTGCTGGGCGGGGGGCATGGCGTCCAGCGCGTCATGGTCCTCGATCACGAGGCGCCCGCCGGGCTTGAGCAGCTTGAAGAAGGTCGCGCAGACGAGGTCGTAGTCGCCTTGCTCCAGGCCGAAATCGTGGAACACCTGGCCGAGGATGATGATGTCGTAGCTCTCCTTTGGCTCAGCCGGGATGGCGTTCCAGTCCGCGGTGATCCAGCCGATGTTCGCGCGCTTGATGCGGCGTTTCTCCACCTCGGGGTCCATCGAAGGGAATTGGTTGGTCCAGTTGTACGTGTTGTGGATGTCGACATGGCCCGTCGGGCCGACCATGCTTGAGAGCAGCAGGGCAAGGTAACCGCCGCCCGAGCCGACATCGAGCACACGCATGCCGGGCTGCGCGCCGGTCTGTTTGAGGATCAGGGCAGCGTAGCGCGCGTCATCGCGCAGCAGGGCTTCGGTCGAACGGTCCATCGCGCCAAGCGCGGCGCGGATCGACTTGTCGGCTTTCGCCTCTTTCTGCAGCTCTTCGTAGTTTGTGCGGGGCGTCGCCTGCGCGAGCGCAGGCGCTGCGAACAGAAGAGCAGCAGCAAGGGCGGCGACGATCCTCACTGCTTCACGACCCAGTTGAACTGGCGCACTTCGGTCTTCGCCCACAGGCCGGCGGCCGCATAAGGATCGCGCGCGAATTCGGCCTTCGCTGCATCCAAGCTCTCCGCCTCAATCGCCATGACGGAGCCGATGGGCGTTGTTCCGTCCTCCGCATACATCGGCCCGGCGATCTTCACGCGCGGGCGCAGGCTTTCGATCCACTCCAGATGCGTCTGGCGCGTGGCCTTGCGGATGTCCAGGCCGCCGGGCTTGTCGAGGCCGTAGAGAACGAAGAGCGGCATATTGGATCCCATGTGCAAGACTTGCTTCCGCCGACGCTGAGCCTATTCTAGCGGCATGGACAAGCCTGTCGTCTCACGAAGTGCTGACGTGATGAGCGGCGCCCCCGTATTCGCCGGAACGCGCGTGCCGGTCCAGACCCTGCTTGATTATATCGAAGGCGGGGAGACGCTCGATGATTTCCTCACCGGCTTTCCCAGCGTGACCCGCGACCAAGCCATCGCCTTCCTGGAGCAGGCGAAGGATCGGTTCATAGAAACCATCGCGTGAAGATCTTCATCGACGAGTGTGTGGACTGGCGCTTGTCGCGCAGCCTTGCCGGGCATGATGTGAAGACGGCCCGCCAGATGGGCTGGACGGAAATCAAGAACGGCAAGCTGCTTGCCCTGGCGGCGCGTGAGTTCGACGTGTTCCTCACCGTCGATCAGAACTTGCAATACCAGCAGAACATCTCGACCTTCGACATCGCAGTCGTTGTGATGCGTGCAAGAACGACCAGGCTTTCCGATTTGCAGCTTGTCGTTCCGGAGCTGCTTGAGGCCCTGAAGACCGTTTCGGCGGGCGCAGTATTCCTAGTTCCGGCCGACTAACCTTCTTCCCTCATGGGCCGGTTGAGCAACGCGCCGAGCGCGGAGCGGGCATCCATCTTGCCCTCGACCATGCCGAGCACGACTTCGCAGATCGGCATGTCGACGCCGACCTTTTTCGCAAGCTCGACCACGGCCGGCGCGGTCTCGGCGCCTTCGGTCACGGCCTTGCGGGAAGCGAGGATCTCCTTCGCCGCGCGGCCTTTGCCCAGCTCCATGCCGAAGCTCATATTGCGCGACTGAGGCGAGGAGCAGGTAAGAACCAGGTCGCCGAGGCCGCACAGGCCCGCGAGGGTTTCAGCGCGGCCGCCGAGCGCCACGCCCAGCCGCGTCATCTCGGCAAACCCGCGGGCGATCAGGGCGGCGTGGGCGGAGCGGCCTAGCCCCATGCCCTCGCAGACGCCGCAGGCGATCGCGAGCACGTTCTTTACGGCCCCTCCCGCTTCGGCGCCGATCAGATCATCGCTCCAGTAGGTGCGGAAGTGCGGGCGGCCGATGGAGCGCATCCAGGCATCGCCCACGGCGCGGTCGGGTGAGGCGAGGGTGACGGCGGTAGGCAGGCCCGCGGCGACGTCGACGGCGAAGGAGGGACCGGAGAGGACGGCGGGGGAGGCGGCGGGCGCTTCTTCCGCCAGCACCTGCGTCATCAGCTTGAGCGATCCACGCTCGATGCCCTTGGAGCAGAGCGCGATGGTGGTTCCCGCTTTGAGGTGCGGCGAGAGCGCCTTCAGCGTGGCGCGCATATGCTGGGCCGGAGCGACGGCGAGGATCGCATCGCAGTCAGCAAGATGGCTCATTTGCGTGGAGGCAGACATGGCGGGAATAGCCGCGTTGGGCAGGTAGATCGGGTTGCCCCTGCCGCTAGAGAGCGCCTCGGCGATCTCAGGCTCGAGCGCCCAGACTTTGACATCGCGCCCCGCCGCGATGGCGCAAACAGCGAGGGCGGTGCCCCAGGCACCGGCGCCTGCGACACCGATCCGCTGGAAGACTCCCCCAGAGCGAGCTATATCGGCTGAAGATTTCATTGAACGTTCAGTGTTCCCAGGCTAGAATGGCCCATGGCATCGACCTCTACCGCTCCTGACGCCGTCCCCGCCAAGGCGGACCCCCGTGAAACCATCCTGAACGCCGCTGCGCAGCGTATCCTCCACTATGGATACAACAAGACCACGATGACCGAGATCGCCGCCGATTGCGGCATGTCGGCGGGGAATATCTACCGGTTCTATCCCGCCAAGATCGACATCGCCGAGGCGATGACACGCCGGTTTTCCGCTGAAAATCAGCTGGAATACGCCCGGATCATCCGCGATTCCGCAAAGTCGCCGACCGCCAAGCTCTATGAGTTCTTCCAGACCCGGCTCGAGCGCACCTTTCGGGTATTCCAGAAGCATCCCAAGCTGATGGAGCTGGCCGAGATCATGGGCCGCGAGCGGCCCGAATATCTCTTCGAAGAGCGCGCCCAGGAACGCCGCCAGATCGAGAAGATCCTCGAAGAAGGCCGTATCTCCGGGGATTTCGCGTTTCCGGCCGATCTCGCCATCACGGCGGACCTGGTTCAGTGCTGCGCCATGAAGTTCCGGATCCCCCACCTGTGGACCACGGAACAGCTCGACTCACTCAAAAGTGAGCTCGACGGCGTTCTGAACCTTGTCTTTACAGGGCTTTCGGCGCGCCGCTAGGCCGCGACCGATCCGTAACATTCATTACCCGTTAGCAGTCGCAACATAAAATCTCGCGTACGTGATCGCTCGTGCAGCAGAAATATTGAACATTATCGAATTTGTTCATTGCAAAGCCGCCAGAGATGATCTAGATAGATGCGCATGGACGGGGCCACAGAAACCCTGCCGAAAACCAGAGGCCGAAAGA
>DASYKO010000306.1:0-2949 GCA_035995285.1 Hyphomonadaceae bacterium
CGGTATCGCCGAGGCGCTGTTCGCCACCGCCCTGGGCCTGAGCGCGGCCATTCCGGCGCTGATTTTCTACAACAAGTTCTCCGGCGACATCGGCACGTTCTCCGAGCGCCTGTCCAACTTCTCGCAAGAGGTCGCGGCCCGACTGTCGTCCCGCGTGTTCGAGCGCCGGGAGGCGTAAGCCATGGCGATGATGATCAAGAGCGGCAGGGGACGCGGACGGCGCCGCCGGCCGATGGCCGACATCAACGTCACCCCGATGGTCGACGTCATGCTCGTGCTGCTGATCGTATTCATGATCACCGCGCCGATGCTGGCGACGGGCGTGGCCGTCAACCTGCCCAAGGTACAGGCCGCCCAGCTGCCCTCAGGCCAGAAGCAGCCGCTGATGGTCACGCTCAACAAGGAGGGCCAGATCTTTGTCGGCACGCAGAAGACGCCGGTCGAACTCGCGCAGCTTGCGCCCCAGCTGAAAGTCATCGCCGAGCAGAATCTCGAGCAACGGGTCTATATACGCGCCGATGCGGAATCGACGCATCAGGACATCATGGAAGTCCTGGCGCTGCTGCAGCGGTCCGGCTTCAAGAACGCCGCCCTGCCGGTCGAAGCCAAGGACCTCAAGCGGGTCGACGATATCCTGAAGAATAGCGATCAAGGCCCGGCGCCAGAGAAAACCCAGACACCAGAGAAAGGAGCCACCCCTCAGTAATGCGGTTCGGCAGCGGCCTCCTTTCGTTTATCCTTCACGCCGCCTTCGCCTTCGCGGGGCTGCTCGCTGCGCCGTACCTGGTTAACGAAGAGTCGACGAAGATGATGATCATCCCGCTCGACCTCGAGACGGCTGACACCACCAACCTTACCCCGATCAGCGAGAGCGTACGCGAGGAAGCACTCGACGCGCCCCAGCCCAAGGTCGAGAGTTTCACGCAGGCCGCCCCGCCTCCGCCGGAAAACGCGGAAATCCTTCCGGACGAGACCAAGCCCGAACCCAAGAAGGAAGAAACCAAGAAGCCGGAAGCCGCCACCCCTCCGCCGCCCAAGCCGCCGGAGAAGGAAAAGACCTCGACGCTTCAGGACCTCAACAGCATCCTCAAGGGCATCGACCGCAACGCCGCCCAGCCTCGGCAGAACACCGGAACCAAGCCGAGCTTCTCCAGCGTCGACGACGCCGGCGCTCCGCGCGATGGAACGGGCGATCGCAAGCGCAACAGCGCCTCCATCGCCGACCAGATCATGTCCCAGCTTCTCGCCCGCAATTGCTGGACCGACCAGGACGACATGGCGGACTCAAGACGCCTCAGCGCCGTCATCGCCGTGCAATTCGGGCGCGATGGCCACCTCCGGGGCCAGATGAAGCTGATCGAGCCCAATCCCCGGCCGACCAGCGACCAGGTATTCCAAGTCTACATCCAGCGCGCCGAAGCCGCGCTCAACAAATGCAACAATCTTGGCTTCCAGGTTCCCGAAGCCTATTTCCAGTACAATCCCCCGCTCATCATAGAACTGCGGTTCAAGCCATAATGACGGCCTGATTCGCATGTGAGTGGGACCTGGTGAACATGAGACCGGGCCCCAGTTCTTGAAACAGTGGGTTTCTTGAAACAGAGCGTTTCTTGAGACTGAGACCCGGACGGCAAGACAGAAGGACAGAGCTATGCGGTTCCTGACCATCATGACCCTGGCCGTCGCCGCAGCGCTCGGCGCAGCGGCGCCCTCGCACGCCCAGGAGCGCGTGCGGGTCGACGTGGAGGGCACGACCTTCGCGCCGTTGCGGATCGCCATCCCCGATTTCGACGCGTCAGGCCCCGGCGGGGCGGAGACCGCCAAGCAGATCGCCGATGTGATCCGCGCCGACCTTCAGGGCTCGGCCGTGTTCGAGCTGATCGACAAGAACGCCTTCGTCGAGCGTGAGCTCGACATCGGCATCACGCCGCGCTTCCCCGACTGGACCGTGATCGACGCCAAGGCGCTGATCGTCGGCAACGTCAACGTCGATGCGGCCAACAACCTCAACGTCCAGTTCCGCCTGTGGAACGTCTATGCCAACGACCAGCAGTTCGCCACGCAGTACAAGGTGGCCAACACCCCGCTCAGCTGGCGCCGCCTTGCGCACAAGATCGGCGACGACATCTATCAGCAGCTGACTGGCGATCCCGGCTATTTCGACACGCGCGTCGTGTTCGTCGCCGAAAGCGGCCCGCCTCTGGAGCGCAAGCGCCGCCTTGCGATCATGGACCAGGACGGCGCCAATCCCGAATTCCTGCTGCCGGGTATGGATTCCGTGACGACGCCGCGCTTCTCGCCGTCCTCGCAGACCATCATCTACACGGCCTGGGTGCCAAACCCGCGCAACCCGAATGCGACCCTCCTTCGCACCTATCTCTACGACCTGCAGACTGGCCGGAAGGAAGCGCTTGGAGACGCGACCGATACGACCTCGTATGCCGCGCGCTTCTCGCCCGATGGCCGCTATGTCGCGATGAATCGCGCGCTCAACGGCAATTCGGACATCTATATCGTCGAACTGGCGCGCCGCACGGAGCGCAGGCTCACCACGGCTTCTTCCTCGGAAGTCGCCCCGTCCTATTCGCCCGACGGCAAGAACATCGTGTTCGAGAGCGACCGCGGCACCAGCCCGCAGCTCTACATCATGCGCGAGGACGGCGGCTCGATGCCCTGCCCGACCGGCGGCACGGACACGGCCTGCCGCATCACCTTCGGCGAGGGCCAGTACCACACGCCTGTGTGGTCCCCGCGCGGCGACTGGATCGCCTTCACCTACCAGTCGAAGGGCCTGTTCCACATCGGCGTCATCCGTCCCGACGGCACGGGCGAGCGCATGCTGACCGAGGCGTTCTCGGACATGTCGCCGACCTGGTCGCCCAACGGGCGCGTCATCGCCTTCACACGCCAGGCGGCGCCGGGCGCCGGTCCCAAGCTGTGGACGATCGA
>DASYKO010000307.1:0-5490 GCA_035995285.1 Hyphomonadaceae bacterium
AGGCCGAGCTCAGCCCTTCCGAATGCGGCCATGCAGGGCCAGCCAAGGCGGGGAGCATGTCCAGGGACTGGGGCCGAACATCCCCAGCCTGCACGCCGGCGGCGACACCAACGGCAGAGGGGTGAAATGGACCCCCTTGTCCGAGGCCGCCGGATAACGATGCGCGGGGACGCGGATGATTTCGCGTCAGACACTCTACCGGTAGCGCCAGCAATGGCGTGGCCAACATCACGCGGGTCATCCGCGTCCCCGGCCCTCCACCTAACGAGGGCGCACGAGCATCCCAGGCGGTTTCCACCGGCCTGAATGCGAGACTGCGCCGCCAACATTCTCGCAGGAGCGACACATGACAGCCTGGCCGCGAAAATCCGACGCCGGAGACCTCGACAACCTCGCCCGCAAGGCGCGCCGCCGCGGCGATGCCGCGCAAGCCGTGCTCTGGTACCGCGCAATGCATATCCGCCAGCAAGCAGACCAACGCTGCTATGCGACCAACCAGCTCCGCTGGAAGTTCCACCATAGCGTTCAGAAACTGCAGCGCATGGAAGAAGAACTCGAACGCCTGCGCCGGTACGTCGCCTGGCACCCGCAACAGATCGAGCGCGCCAAGGCGGCGGAAGCAGCGCAAGCAGCGCAAGCGGCCGAGCCCGCCTCATCCTGATGGCGCGGAAACCCCAATGACCCTGGGACATCGGACCCCGCCGCAATTGACATGACGGAGCGCCTCGGGCCTGCTCCGCATAAGCCGTGAGGGGATTTTCGATGAAACACGTGTGGTTGGCAGCGCTCCTCCTGGCCGGCGCATGCGCCTCGCCTCCCGCGCCGGGCCAGGCTGCGGCCGAGAAGAAGATCTGCAGGGACCAGGACAAGCTCGGCAGCCTCACGCCGAAAAGGATCTGTGAGACACAGGCCTACTGGGACGCGCAGGAAGAAAAGCAGGCGGAAATCGTGAAGGATACCGGACGCAGTGTCCGCGCAAACGCCGCCACGACCCGCACCTCGCCCTAGGGCTGGGCCGCAGCAGCCGGAACCGGCGGCCGCGGCGGCTGCGGCGCCGGCTTCATCCCCGGCAGCCACTCCGGCCTGAAGTCCGAATTCACCAGCCAGTCGATCGGCTCGGCGAGCGACTGGACGACATCGGCCATGAAGGCGAGGTCGAGGTTCTCGATGGTGTCCGTCGGCTGGTGATAGGTCGGCGGCAAAGGCCAGGCGCTGATCGTCTGCGCCACGACGCCGCTCAGCGCGAGCTGGTAATTGTCCGACCGGCGGAAGAAATTCTGCTCCGGATAAAGATCCGGCCCGATCTCGGCGCCACGCTGCTGCAGCGCCGGCCCAAGATTGGATCGCTCCCATCCGGTGAGCATCAACGTCTTCGGCCGCTGCGGATCGGGCAAACCGATCATCTCGAACTCAAGGTTCGCCGCAATGCTGGTCAGCGGCACAGGAGGATTGCCCACGAAATACCGAGCCCCATGTCCGCCCGCTTCCTCGCACCCAAACAGAGCAAACAGCACAGTCCGCTTAGGAGTTTTCCCTTTTCCAAGTATCCGCGCCAGCTCGACAACCGCAGCCGAACCCGACGCATCATCGTTCGCGCCCGGGAACGTAACGCCATTGCGCACGCCGACATGATCATAGTGAGCTGTCAACAGGATCGCCTGAGCGTCCGCATCGGGCGCAGACCCCTTGATGCGGCCCACGACATTGTACGTCGTCGACTGCGGCGTCTCCGGCGCAGCCCCGCGCGGCGTGAACTTCACCTCCTGCAGGAACCCGCCATTCGCCGCAGCGCCTTTCAGCCCCGCCTTCTCGAAGATCTCAGCCAGCATGCCCGCCGCCTTGTGCTCGTCATGCGTCCCGCACGCCCGCCCATTCATCTCCGGCGCAGCCAGCTGCTTCATGGTAGCCGCCACGCACTCGGCGCAAACCTGAAGCCGGGCGGTCTCGGACGGTACGCTGGCGCAGGCGCCAAGCATCAGCCCCGCCGCAATCACCTGCCCGATCCGCATGCCTCTTCCCCGCTTCTACGCCTTGGCAAGCTATGGCGCCAAAGCGCTGGGCGGAAGCGCCTGCCGTCAAATGACGCGCCGCCAAAACCATTGCGGCATGCGTGGCGGCGTGGTGCAGTCTCCTCCGCTTCAGGCGCACCGTCATGACCGCCCGCTTCTTCCGCCGCGACATCCCGTGGGACGAACTCACCGCCCGCACCGGCGTTGTTCCTCCACCCGGCATCGATCCACCCGAGGCGCAGTACAATATCGCGCCCAGCCAGATCGCACCTATCATACGCCCCGCCCCCGACGGCGAATACACCGCGCGGGACACCGTGCAGATCGCACCTGCGGTGTGGGGGCTGATCCCCGTCTGGTGGAACAAGCCGCTGTCGGAAAAGAAATTCACCAGCTTTTCGGCGCGCGCCGAAACGATCGATGTCTCGCGCACCTTCTCCGGCGCCTTCCGGCAAGGCCGCTGCCTGGTGCCGGCCTCGGGCTTCTATGTCTGGCGCCAGGCCGGCAGCGCGCGCTCGACGCCCTATGCCGTCACACCGAAGGATGGGAGCTGGGTCTGCTTCGCCGGTCTGTGGAGCCGCTGGATGTATGACGGCTCGGAGATCGACACCTTCGCCATCGTCACCGTCGAGCCCAACGTAGTCCTCACAGGCCTCTCGACATCCATGCCCGCCATCCTCGAGCCCGAGCACTATGCCCGCTGGCTAGATGTCATGGACCGCGATCCGCTCTCTCTTCTCGCGCCTCTTACCTCCGACCGTATCGAGGTGAAGCCCGCTCATCCCTCCGTCGGCAATGTCCGCAACCAGGGGCCGGAGCTGCCCGGCGATGAACCGGACGAAGAGGAGGAAGCTCCGTAGAGAACGAGCCGACACCTGACGCAGCGCGCTACTCGCTTAATTCAGGCTTGCCGGACTTATCGAATATCGATAATATACACTCATAACATAAAAACATAGGAGGGACTCCCCATGCCCGCCGTCACATATGCCTGCCGCCTCGCAGCGGTGCTTCTTGCTGCGACCACGCTCTCATCCATCGCCCTCGCCCAAACTCCAGCAAACAAGCCCCCGACACCTGCAGTCCCGGCCAGCCAGGCGCTTGGGGCTCAGCCTTACATACCGACCGAAACGCGCGCGGATCCCAACATGCCGCGTACCTCGTTCGGCCATCCGAGCCTTGAAGGCCAATGGGGCTCGAACTGGGTGCTGCCGCTCGAAGCTTCCCCACGCACGCCGATGCTCGTCGTGCCGGAAGCGGTCGCCAAACAGATCGCGCTTGGCTACGCCAAAGGCGTCGGCGATGCGCTGGACGCGCAACTCGATCCCGAAGTCCCCGAAACGATGCGCCAGGTCGAAGGCCTGCCCAAGGTCCGCGGCGAGCGCAGAACCCGTGCGATCGTGATCCCCGCCAGCGGCATGCTGCCCTACACCCCCGAGGGCCAGGCCCGGCTGAAGCGCGGCACTGGCCGCGACCTCTACGAAAATATCGAGGAGCGTCCGAACTGGGAGCGCTGCCTGCGCAGCCTGGGCCAGCCGCCGGTCTTCCCCATCGGCTCGGGCAATCCGCGCGAGATCATCCAGACGCCGACGCAGATCGTCATCCACACCGAATATGGCGACGAAGCCCGCATCATCCCCTTCACCGACGCGCACAAGTCGAAGATGTTCTGGGGCCTGTTGGGTGACTCGATCGCAAAATGGGAAGGCAATACGCTGGTGGTCGAAACCGTCGGCATGCCTGAGAAGGACGCCGTGCGCCTGTTCCCCTCCTTCGTCGTCTCAAGCGACGCCAAGGTGATCGAGCGCTACACGCGCCTCGGTGCGGACGAGCTGCTCTACCAGTTCACCGTGATCGATCCGAAGATCTATTCGGAGCCGTGGATGGGCGAGTTCTCGATCTACAAGCTTAACGGCCGCCTGTTCGAGCATGCCTGCCACGAAGGCAACTACTCCGTTCCCAACATCCTCCGCGCTGCACGCGTTAAGGAAGAACGGGCAAAGCCGGCGCCCCAACTTGCGGCGGCGAAGCAGTAGCTCAGCCCAACTGCATCGCGGCGAGGATGAGGAACAGGAACGCTCCCAGCGCCAGGCTGGCGGCGAGGGCTATGGCAGCGGCGCTGTCGTGCTCGCCAGTCCACCCTTCAGATGGCCACCCTTCAGATGGCCATCCTTCGGACGGCCAGCGGTTGCGGGAATTGTCAGTTGAATCAAGTCGCGACGGATTCATGGCTCTCTCCGAGCCCACGTCCTCGAACCATGAACGTGTGAAATCGCCAGCCGGACTCGCGGCGCGGTGACACGGCGCATTGAGGAAATTACTCGCAACCCAACATACTGAAGTCCGAGCGTGTCAAAGAGGAACGCGCCCGGGGGAAACCCTGAGGCGCCGCCGGACGCCGGCAAACCATTGGCTAACGCCTGGTCCGCTCGGCTCATCGACGCCGCTACGTTTTCCTTTTGGTAATGAAGCTTACGCGATCCCTAATTCGCGTCTGCAACTTCTGCACGAGTTGGCAACCCGTTTGCAAACGAACCCCCGAGGCGGCCTTGCGCCGCATTTGATGAACCATGTCTGGCCACACCCGGCCAAGTTTTTGGGGGTTTTCCGTGAAATCTGCTCGATCCGTCCGCTTCGCACTGCGCTCGACCATGTTGGCGTCGACCGCTGCTGCAGCGCTCCTCTTCGCCGGCACGGCCAGCGCCCAGGCCTGCATCACCGGCGGCGGGACAAACTCCACCGCCTGCGGCGTCGGCGCCCAGGCCAACGGCACGAACGCCACAGCGGTCGGCGTCGATGCCTCCGCAAACCAGCCCAACGCAACGGCCGTCGGCAAGAGCGCGGTCGCCAGCAACAACTTTGCAACCGCTGTCGGCGTTGACTCCTTCGCCACCGGCGAGGAAAGCGCGGCCTTCGGCGCCCAGGCAGTCTCCTCGGGCGATCTGTCCGTAGCTCTGGGCCGCTTCGCCCACGCTGTCGGCGCCCAATCGTTTGCAGGCGGCTATCGCTCCGAATCCCTCGGCATCGCCAGCATTGCGATCGGCAACTTTACTCAAGCCGGCGACCTCTCGGTCGCCCTCGGCTCGGACGCCAAGGCGAACAATGTCAACGCCATGGCCCTCGGCGCCAGCTCGGCCACGACCCGCGACAATCAGCTCGCCCTCGGCAGCGCCACCCATAACCTCACCATCGCGGGCGTGACCTCCGCTTCCTCGCTGGCTGCCCAGGTAGGCCCGCTCGGCATTCTCACGACCGACGCCAACGGCAACATCGCCTCCGACATGACGTTCATCTCGCGCTTCAACTCGGTCGAGACCAACTTCAACAACCTCCTGGCCCAAGTCCCCACCTTCGTGACCGACCTGAACAACGCCAACCTCAACATCATCGCCGCCAACCTCAATATCACCGCCGCGCAGACGACCGCCAACACGGCGCTTACCAACTCCGCGACGGCCCTCACCAACTCCGCCACGGCGCT
>DASYKO010000308.1:0-7574 GCA_035995285.1 Hyphomonadaceae bacterium
CGCTCCAAGGCTGAAGAAGCCAAGAAAGAGCTTTCGACGCAGCAGCAGGTCGAGGTTCGCGAGCCCTACATCGCGATGAACGCCGACACCAAGGCGCCGATGCACCTCGAGATGAAGCTGACGCGCGCCAAGCTGGAAAGCCTGGTCGAGGATCTGGTCAAGCGCACCATCGAGCCGTGCAAGAAAGCGCTGGCCGACGCCGGCAAGAAACTCACCGACATCGACGAGATCGTGCTCGTCGGCGGCATGACGCGCATGCCCAAGGTGCAGGAAGCGGTGAAGGCCTATTTCGGCAAGGAGCCGCACAAGGGCGTCAACCCGGATGAAGTCGTCGCCGTCGGCGCGGCCATCCAGGCCGGCGTGCTGCAGGGCGACGTGAAAGACGTCGTGCTGCTGGACGTGACCCCGCTCTCGCTCGGCATTGAAACGCTGGGCGGCGTGTTCACGCGGCTCATTGATCGGAACACAACAATTCCGACCAAGAAGTCGCAGACCTTCTCGACCGCCGACGACAACCAGGCCGCTGTGACTATCCGCGTGCTGCAGGGCGAGCGGGAGATGGCGGCGGACAACAAGCTGCTCGGCAACTTCAACCTCGAAGGCATTCCCTCCGCACCGCGCGGCGTGCCGCAGATCGAAGTCACCTTCGACATCGACGCCAACGGCATCGTCAACGTGTCGGCCAAGGACAAGGCGACCTCGAAAGAACAGAAGATCACCATCCAGGCCTCTGGCGGTCTCACCGAGAACGAGATCCAGCAGATGGTGAAGGATGCCGAAGCCAACGCGACCGCCGACAAGGCGCGGCGCGAGACGGTGGAGACACGCAACCAGGCCGAAAGCCTCGTACACGCCACCGAGAAACAGGTCGCCGAACACGGCGGCTCGGTCGACGCCTCGATCCGCAAGGACATCGAGACCAACATCGCCGACCTCAAGGCCGCCCTCGAGAAGGACGACTCGGTCGCCATCAAGACCAAGAGCCAGTCTCTTGCCGCCGCGGCCATGAAAATGGGCGAGGCGATCTACTCCAAGGGCGCCGGCGGCGCTCCTGACGACTCTGGCCCCGGCGGACCTTCCGCAGGGAAAGGCGGCAGCGACGATGTCGTCGACGCTGACTTCGAAGAAGTCAAAGACGACAAGAAAAGCGCGTAGTTACTGGGCAAAGAGCACAGCTACGGGTGAAGAAACACATGGGCCATGATCTCCAAGGGGCTTTAATCCCGGTGAGTCATGGCCCATCTCATTTCAGCGGTTGCTAAGGTTCGCCTGCCAGAAGGCTTAACGAATGCAGGCGGGCGGGGATTGGATCTTTATGTCGTTGGTTCGGTCTGAACGATGAGCGAACGCTCCTATTACGATGTGCTCGGCGTCGAGAAGGACGTTGATGAGAAAGCGCTCAAGGCCGCCTTCCGCAAGAAGGCGATGGAATATCACCCTGACCGCAATCCGGGCTGCAACGTCTCCGAAGGCAAGTTCAAGGAACTCTCCGAGGCGTACGAGACGCTGTGCGATCCGCAGAAGCGCGCGATCTATGACCGCTTCGGCAAGGCCGGCCTCAATGGCGCGGGCGGCCCCGGCGGCGCCCATGGCCGGCCGGAAGATATTTTCCGCGACGTGTTCGGCGATGTGTTTTCCGAATTCTTCGGCGCCCAGCGCCAGCAGCGCGGCGGCCCTGCCCGCGGCGCAGACCTTCGCTACGACTACGAAGTCAGCCTGGAAGAAGCCTTCCGCGGCAAGCAGGCCGAGATCACCGTTCCCGCCACCGAGAAGTGCGAGCCGTGCAACGGCTCAGGCGCAGAGCCGGGCACACAGCCCGAGACCTGCACCGGATGCGCCGGCCATGGCCGCGTGCGCGTGCAGCAGGGCTTCTTCACCATGGAGCGCACCTGCGGGCGCTGCCAGGGTTCTGGCACCGTCATCAAGACGCCGTGCCGTGTTTGCGGCGGCCGCGGCAATGTCCGCCGCGAGCGCACGCTTTCGATCACCATTCCTGCCGGCATCGAGGATGGCCAGCGCATCCGCCTTGCCAATGAGGGCGAGCCTGGGCCGCGCAGCGGGCCGAAGGGCGACCTCTACATCTTCGTCGCCGTAAAAGAGCACGACATCTTCGAGCGCGATGGCCAGACGCTCTTTGCCCGCACGCCTGTCGCCATGTGCGACGCCGCCCTCGGGGGCGAGATCGAGATGCCGACCATCGATGGCGGCCGCATGCGCGTGACCATCCCCGAAGGCTCGCAGACCGGCAAACGCATGCGCCTCAAGGGCAAGGGCATGCCGACACTGCGCGGCGGACCCAATGGCGACCTCGTCGTCGAACTCTTCGTCGAAACGCCGAGCCATCTCTCGGCGAAGCAGAAAGAGCTGCTTCGGCAATTCAAGGAAGAGTGCAGCGACCGCTGCCATCCGGAAAGCCACGGCTTCTTCAACCGCGTGAAGCGGTTCTGGAATCAGGAAGATACGCGGGCCTAGTTTTCCCGCCGACCCCTCTGTCTGACGTAAGCGGCAATGCGTTTCAGGCGCTTCTGCTCACTGTGAACATTTCAGCAGTTCGCCTCTCGCTTCCAACATGGGTTAGTTCATATCCTCGCCTCTGGAGGGCGTGCCTTTTTGAGGGACGCTGCGGGATCAAACCCGCTGGTGAACTAACGACATGCCGTACGACATAGGGGCGCTGCATGATGCGGCGCTCGACCCGGCTATACTTGCCCGGGTGATGCCGAAGCCCGTGACCCGGCCGAAGCCGAAGGAAGACAAACACCGCTGGGAAGGACGGCTGAAGGGAGAGACCGGAAGCGCCCGCAAGGCCGACTTCCACATCATCGCCCAGCTCTGCTTCTGCGGCGGAGCGGTGAGCGGCAAGGGCTCGTCGCCGGAATTTCCCTACAGCGCCAATGAAGACCAGCGCACGTTCGCGGTGTCAGGCTCGGAAGCGGAAGGCCGCGTGGCGATCGAAGTCCGCTTCGACCACGGCTACTTCCAGACGCGGCCTTTCATCCTCTCCGGCGAACTCGATGCCGAGCGAAAGACGATGACCGGCGCCTGGACCTATCGCTGCGGTCCCGACTGCGATTGTGGAGGATCGACCGGCAGGTTCGAGCTGAAGCGAGTTGAGGAGTAGTTAGCTGCGATCGACTGGCGGCACGAATTCGGGCTGGGGTTCGGTAACCTCGGCCTCGATCAGGTCGCACTCGATCTTGATCGGCTCGGCTTCGGCCTTGACGACTTCTGCGTCGAATATCCCGCAGGCGAGCAGGTTGTCCGCGTGCTTCTTGCGGGCCGAATAGACGTTGATGAGCAGCAGGGGCGGGCCCTCGGTCTGCGCAATCTTGGCTGGCTGGAAGGGCGGCACGGCGACGGTGACGACCTGGTTCTGGGGTTCGATGTCGCGCATCGTCTCGCCCAGCTGCACCTGGCCCACGCCATCGGCCATGCCCGCATCCAGCGTCGCCTTGCTGGCCAGCCCATAGAACATGTTGGCGATGGTGACCTTCTCGCCGATGTCCTTCAGCCTAGTGATGGTGCGGGGCGTGAAGGTGACCTGCACCTTGTAGGCCGCCCCCTCGGGCTTCACCACGACTTCGGCGGAGGAACTGCCCCCGTTATCCCCACACCCTGAAAGAGGAATGGCGGAGAGGCAGAGGACGGCGGCAAGGAGGGGAATCAGTTTCATGTGGCCTTGATCGCCTTGGGGCCGCTCACGGTCAATTCACGCTGCCGAACTCGTTTCGAGGCGCCCTCCCCCTTCCCGGATTTCCGGCTATAACCGGTCCATGACGCTCAAGATCGCAATAGCAGGCGCGGCCGGACGGATGGGACAGGCTCTCATCCGCATCGCAGGCGAACGCGCTGACCGCATCGCCATTGTCGGCGGCAGCGAGCGGGCCGGCTCGGAGGCCGTGGGGCGCCAGCTTGCCCCCGGCGCCGTGATTTCCGACAGCGTCGGCAAGGCTGCGGCAGTCGCAGATGTCTGGATCGACTTCACCACGCCGGAGGCGACGCTGGCGGCGCTCGACCAGCTGGCCAACACCAATGTGAAAGCCGCCATCGTCGGCACAACGGGGCTGGCGCCCATACACGACCAGAAGATCGCAGCCCACGCCAAACGCATCGCCATCGTGAAGTCAGGGAATTTTTCGCTGGGCGTGAACCTGCTGCTGGCGTTGATCGAACAGGCGGGCAAGCGGCTGGGCTCGGACTGGGATATCGAGATTTCCGAAACGCACCACCGGCGGAAAGTGGACGCGCCCTCCGGCACGGCGCTGATGATGGGGGAAGCGGCAGCGGGCACGCGCGGCAAGAAGCTGAACGACGTGCGCGTGGCTCCCTATGACGGCCAGACCGGACCTCGCAAGCCGGGCGCTATCACCTTCGCCGTGACGCGCGGCGGCGGCGTGATCGGGGATCACGAGATCAAGTTCATCTCGGACGAAGAGATCGTCTCGATCGGCCACCATGCGATCGACCGGGCGCTCTTTGCCCGTGGAGCGCTGGAAGCTGCCGAATGGGCGGCGAAGCAGAAGCCCGGTCTCTACACGATGCGGGACGTGCTGGCGCTTTGACGGAGACGTCTGTCCTCTTCCTCTCCGCCCGCGAGCAGCTGGAGCGCATCGCCGGCGGCAAGGAATCCGCAAGCGATCTTCTCGAAGCCAGCGTCGCGCGCTCCGAGCAGGTGAACCCCGCCATCAACGCCGTGGTGCGCACGGACCTCAACGCGGCGCGGTCACGCGCGGCGGAACTCGACCGGCTGCAGCGCGCCGGCATCAGCGTCGGCCCGCTGCACGGCCTGCCGATGACGATCAAGGACACGTTCGATGTCGAAGGCATGCCGGCCACCGCCGGCGCGCCGGAATACGCCAACCGTCCAGGCCGCGCGGCCGATGCGCCTGCCGTCGCCAAGCTACGCGCGGCCGGCGCGGTGATCTGGGGCAAGACCAACACGCCCTATCTCGCCGGCGACAACCAGACCTTCAACCCCGTGCACGGTCGCACCTCCAACCCGTGGGACATCAGCCGCACGCCGGGCGGATCATCGGGCGGCGCCGCAGCCGCGCTGGCGACAGGCATCACGCCGGTAGAGCTGGGCTCGGACATCGGCGGCTCCTTACGCATTCCCGCGCACTTCTGCGGTGTCGCCGCCCTGAAGCCGACCTTCGGCCGCGTGCCGATCCTCGGGCACGTGCCGCCCGCCCCCGGCTCACTCTCCGTGCGCGACCTCAACGTGGCGGGGCCGATGGCGCGCAGCGTCGGCGACCTGCGCCTGATGCATGCGGTACTTACCGGCGAGGCGCTCCCTGCTCCGCCCCGCGCAACGCTGAAGGGCCGGCGCATTGCGGTGTGGACAGAGGAGAAGGGTTTCCCACTCTCGGCCGAGTGCCGCGCCGCCGTCGAGACAGCGGCAGACGCCGCAGCCCAGCTCGGCGCGCAGACACAGGTAACCGCGCCGGACATCGACGGCACCGCCCTGGTCGATCTCTATCTCCAGCTTCTGCTTCCCATCCTCGCGACCGACATGCCGGTTCCGCTGGTGAAGGCGATGGAGGCTGGCCGGCCGATCGCCAAGATGATGATGGGAAGCGAGCCTTTCTCCCGCGCCAAATGGGCGGCCTACTCGGTGGCGACGCACCATGACTGGCTGAAGGCGGACGAAACGCGCCAGCGGCTCAAGAGAACAGTCGCGGGCTTCTTCGAGAAATGGCACGCCATCATCATGCCGATCGCGCCCTCGACTGCGTTCGAGCACATCGAGACCGGCGATGCCGTGACGCGCCTCCTGAAAGTCGACGGCCAGCCCACGCCCTATCATTCCTTCCATTCCTGGATTGCGCTCGCGAGCGTGGCGCACCTGCCGGCCGCGGCAGTGCCCGTGCCGCGCCGCCCAGGCGAGCTGCCGTGCGGCGTGCAGGTGGTGGGGCCGGAAGGGTCCGACGCCGAAGTGCTCGCCATCGCCGAAGCGCTCGAGGCAGGCATGGGCGGCTTCAGGAGGCCACCCGAGGATGGGCTCTCGGCCCCGCTCGAGCTGTTCGAGCGCACGGCGAAGCGGCCGCAGAAGGCCAAGCCAAAAGCCAGGCAGCAGAAGCCGGCGAAGAAGGCGAAGCCGCGGAAACCGAAGCGCTGATCGGCTGAATTTCAGGCAAATCGCCACGCCTGCGTTGAGGTCCGGTTGAACCGGCCGGCGCGAGATTGGCGCGACCTGAGTTGGGGAATATCATGCAGATCATCGTGCGCTTCGTGCGCGCCAAAGACGTCCTGCGGGCAAAGGCCTTCCTTCGCTCAAAAGAAGGCGCCACCGCCATCGAATACGGCCTGATCGCTGCGCTGATTGCGCTTGCCGCAATCATCTCGATGCAGCTTCTCGGCATCAACATGGCCGAGACGTTCTCGCATCTTGCCGCCGTGATCGGCGCCGCAAACGGAAATGGCGGCGGCTAGGCCCTACCAGCTGCCGAAATTGGGGGCGCTCTTCCACGGCTCTGCGGGGGCAAGCGATTCGCCCTTCTGCAGCAGTTCGATCGAGATGCCGTCGGGCGATCTCACGAACGCCATGTGCCCGTCGCGCGGCGGGCGCGAGATGGTGACGCCGATCTTCTGGAAGCGCTCGCAGACGGCGTAGATGTCATCGACCCGATAAGCGAGATGGCCGAAATTGCGTCCGCCGCCATAATCCTTCTCGTCCCAGTTGTGCGTGAGCTCCACCATGGGCAGGCCCGAAGGCATGCGCTCCTTACCTTCGTAGCCCACGCGCTTCATGTCCTCGGGCGAGGCAAGGAAGACCAGCGTGTACTTGCCCTGCGGATAATCGTTGCGCCGCACTTCCACCAGGCCGAGCCCCTCGGTGAAGAATTTCAGCGCGGCGGGAAGATCACCGACGCGCACCATGGCATGGAGGAATTCGACGCTCATGGATTATCTCCCGTGTATCGTTCGCGCCGCGCCTCGGCGATTGCCAGGTTGAGCCGACGGGCGAAAGCCTCGCGCTCCTTCGGCGTCAGGAACTCGCCCAGCGCATAGGCCTTGTTGGAGGACGCCAGCCGCAGGGCGCTGGCGCCGTTCGCCGTGGGATCCAGCTCGACGCGGGTGAAGTGCGAGGCGAGCCGGGCTTTGCGCTCCCTGCCCCGGCTATCCACTTTGCGAACAGTGATCGCGTCGGCCGTGACGCAAACATAGGTGCGCGCCGTCTGCGCCCGGAAGCTGGCGCGGAAAACGAGCCAGAGGGCAAAGACCTCGATCCCCATGAACCCGATCACGGGATAGGCGCCGGTCGAGAGATAAATGCTGAGACCGACCACAACATTGACCGACCCGAGCGCCAGCATCACGCGGTTGAACCCCTTCGGGCTCAACGAGCGCGGCGGCTCCAGCACGGCGTCCATGTAGATACGGCCGGTAGTCATGGGTTTTAGATTAGGACGTTCGGCGGGGGCCGCAAGAGAATGGGCGGAATGAACTGTCCCCGGGATGCGTTCAGCCGGAACGACACCATCCACCCCCCACCTGTCCGCCCCCCTTCGGGCGGGCGGGACCGCGTGGATGTAGTTGGACACCGAACGATCAGGGTAAGTTGGAGCAACAGG
>DASYKO010000309.1:0-9460 GCA_035995285.1 Hyphomonadaceae bacterium
GCCAAGCTCGACGAAGCCAAGACCAAGCTGCGCGCGCTGATCGTGCGCCGCGAAGCTGCGGAACAGCGGATCCAGATGCGCTCGCGCATCGAGGTCAACAAGGTCGACGAGGCCATGCGCCGCTACGCTCAGGTTGAGCGCAAGGTCGACGAGATGGAAGCCTATGCCGATCTCATCAATGTCGGCGAGCGCGGCCTCGAAGCACAGTTCCAGGAACTCGCGGCTGAAGAGTCGATCGAGAAGGAACTCAACGAGATCAAGCGCCGCCGCGGCGGTGGCTCATCTTCGCCCACGCCGGCTCAACCGCCGCGCCGTCCGAGGACTGCTGAAGGCGAGGGCGTGTAATGGCAATCGGCGAGGGGTTCTTCGTACTTGCAATCGTCTTCTGCGTCATCGTCGCGCCGCTGTGGCTGATCCTTCACTATATTTCGAAGAACCGCAGCGCCGGCAAACTTACCGAAGACGATGAGCGGATGCTCGAGGATCTCTGGCGCTCCGCACGCACCATGGAGCGCCGCATCGAAACGCTCGAACGCCTGATCGAGCCGGACGCGCAACCGACGCGTCCGCGCCCGGCCCAGAGCACGAGAGGGGATATCAACTGATGGTCGACGATTACACATACTCGCCGAACCCCAAGCGGCTCTATCGCTCCAGGGACAAGGTCATCGCCGGCGTCTGCCACGGTCTTGCCGATCGCTATGGCTGGGATCCGGTGATCGTGCGGGTCGTCTTCGCGGTGCTCTTCTTCTGCGGCGGCGGCTTCATTCTCCCGGTCTACATCGTGATGTGGGCCATCACACCGGTAGCGCCGTATCGCCGCCGCGACCTCTCTCCGGATGAGGACCGTTTTTGGCGTTCGGTCTCCGACCGCCCGAGCGAGACGTTCTCGAACATCCGCTACAAGTTCAAGGATATGGATGACCGCCTCGCCCGCATGGAGCGCTCGGTCACCTCAGAAGAATGGCGCTTGAAGCGCGAATTCCGCGACCTGGAAGGCGCCTAGACAAAAAGACGAACCGGGGCGGCGATCCTCCTCCTCTCGCCGCCCAGGTACTCAAGACTGCCAAGCGACTATCGGGAACTGAGCCCCACAGAAGGGACAGAGGGACGACCATGACCAAGTCAAAGTTCAAACTCTCTCGCGACCTCACTATCCGCCTGGCCTCGGCCGGCGCGCTGCTCGCCGTCGGCATGACGACGCTCTCGGTCGGTGCACAGCTTGGCGTCGTCCATCTCAACGCCGGCGACATGAAGATCGCCTTTGGCCGCGGTGAGAGCGGTCTCACTTTGGATGTCGCCGCGCGCACATGCCCGCCGCACTGCTCGTTCGATATCGGCTGGCGCCCGCTTGCGGAGTGGTAGTGCGAGGCCATCTGGTTAGTAGGCTCGCGCGTGGAAAGGTTTGAGATGTTCAATGTGATGAACCCCTTCTCGATGGTCGTCATGATCGTCGCGATCGTCTTCGGCGCGCGGATCTGGCGCACGCACATGCTCACCCAGTCGCGCGCTGGCCGCTCGCGCGAGGACGATGCGCTGATCGGCTCGATGCAGAGCCAGATCGACCGGCTGACCGACCGCGTCGCTGTGCTCGAGCGCCTGCTGACCGATGATGACCGCCGCCTGTCGCGGGAGATCAACAGCCTGCGTGACCGGCCGTCGCTTTGACACCTATCTTGGGGGCAACGCTGAGGGAGAGCGTGATGACCGAAGACAAACAGAAAGACGCCCCCGCCGACGCCGATCCGAAAAAAGTGGCGCGGCAACTGGATGAGAAGGCCGAGCGTCCCGTGCTCGGAAAGATCAAGACCGACGAGGAAGCGCGCCTCGCCGCTGAAATAGAAAAGCTACGCGGCTAGGAGCGAGCGATGTATTGTCAGGACGACGACCGCTGGACCAAGTTCCGCCAACGCCGCGAGGAATGGCGCGCTCGGCATGAAGCTCGCCGTGCGGCCTGGCAGGAGCGCCATGCGCGCCGCCGCGCCGAATGGGCCGAGCACTGGGGCGACATGAGCGCTCAGATGGGCGGCGCCCAGACGGGCATGAATTCCGGTAACTGGGGCCTGGGTTCTTCGCAAAGCGACGAGGCGCTGAAGACGCAGGTCGCCACGATGCAGGCAACGATTGACAAGCTGCTGAACAGGGTCGCCGTGCTAGAGAAGCTCGCTGTCGATGGCGATGAGACGCGGCTGGCGGCCGAGATCGAGAAACTGCGCAATTCGGAGTTCCGGACATGAGTTCAGTTGGCGTATTCATCCCTATCCTCGGGATCATGTGCGGGATCATCGCCGTTCTCGGCAGCATCTGGATCAAGAACCAGAAGCTCAAGCTTGAGATGATGCGCGAGCAGGGCGGCACGGACGCCCTCGCCAACAAGGTCACACAGGCCGAACTGGAAAAGCTCAAGGATCGCGTCGCCGTGCTGGAGCGCCTGCTCACCGACGATGACCGGCGTCTCGCCAACGAGATCAGCCGCCTGCAATCAACTGAAGTGAGGCGCTAGCTCATGCCAGCCGAAGTCATGTTCGTCGCCCTGGCCGGCATTTTCGCCACGCTCTATGTCATCCGCATGGGGATGAAGCACGAGGAGAGGCGCATGGCCCTCAAGGCCGGAGGCGGCGCCGAGCGCGTCGATGCCATTCTCGCCGATACCCAGAAGGAAGTCGCCCAGCTGCGCGAGCGCGTGCAGGTCCTGGAAAAGCTGGTCACCGATGATGACCGCCGTCTCGCCAGCGAGATCGAACGCCTGCGCAGCGAAGCGCGGCGCTGAGGAGCAGACACTTAGGGGACCAGGCACTTAGGGGAATAGGGATGCATATCGGGTTCTTCGAGTTCATCATCATCCTGGTCGGCATCGGCACGGTGTCGGGCATAATCACGTCGGGCATGCAGGTGGAGAAACGCCGGCTCAAGCTCAGGGCTTCCCAGGCCGACGGCGAGGTCGAGGCGCTGAAGAATCTCGTCGCCGACATGCACGGCGATATGAGCGCCCTGAAACAGCGCGTGCAGGTGCTCGAACGCCTCGCCACCGACGGCGACCGGCATCTGGCTAGCGAGATCGAACGCCTGCGCCGCGACGCGCAGTCAAGTCTGTAGCCAGCTGGAGAAGGGGACGCACATGGCGCTTGATTTGTATCCGATCGGGATGGGGATGGTCGCCTTTGCCGTCATGGGCATAGCGATCGCGCGATACGCCTACATGTACACGCGCGCCAAGCTGGGCGCGCCGGATGCGCCGGCAGGCGCGGCGGGCGAAGATGAGATCAACCGGCTGAAAGCGCGCGTCGCGGTTCTCGAAGAACTTGCCACTGACGGTGATCGCAAGCTCGGCCGCGACATCGAACGCCTGGGCCGGCAGGGCGCTGCGACAGGCGCCTAGAATTCCAATCGAAGGGGACGGCACATGAAAACCACAACGCTGATGCTTTGCCTGGTCGCAGGCCTAACAACATCCGGCTGCATCATCCACCACACCGAAACCATTCCCGCGCGCCACGAGCTTGAGGACGAGCACACGCGGCCCGAAGGTGTGGCCTTCGCTCCTCCAAACGTGGAGCCGTCGAGCGTCGCAAGAACAGCCGGCTGATTGTCTGGCATCGGGGGGACACATCATGAAAATCTCTGCTCTGATTTGTGGCGCGGCATTGCTCGCTGCGGGCGGCTGCGTCTTCCACCACGAACGCGTGGCCGAGGCAGCCCCGCAGGCTGCCGTGCCAGCCGCATCCGCCAGCGTGCAGCGCGCGACGGTGCAGGATTCCGAGCAGTTCATCGTGCACTCGAAGATCACGGGCGCAGATTTCGTGATCCAGGTCGCAAGGCCGATCCAGTTCACTCCGCCTGCAGCGGGCCAGAAATGGCCGGTCACCTACGTCCTCGACGGCACCTACCTGTTCGGCATGGTGACGCCCACGGCGCGCCTTCTGCCGGCGGAGCGCGTCACGCAGTCCACCTATGTCGTCGGCATCGGATTTCCTGAAGAAGGCTTCATGGACTATGGCGTGCGCCGCGGCCGCGACCTCATCCACATCGCCCAGAAGAGCCAGAACCCGACCGGCCAGGGCGGAGGCGGCGCAGCGTTCGAGCGCTTCATCAAGGAAGAGCTGCGTCCCCTGATCGAAAGCCGCTATCCGGTCAACGGCGCGCAATCCGTGCTCGCAGGCCACTCCTATGGCGGTCTCTTCACAGCAACGGTGCTGGCCAATGATCCCGACGCTTTCGCCGGCTACATGATCGGCAGCCCGTCGCTGCAAATGGATCCGGCGCTCGCCGACAAGGTGCGCGCCGCGGCGAGCAGGGGCCATGGCCGCGTGTTCATCAGCTGCGGCGCCAATGAAGGCTCGAATCCCGCGGCGATGATAGGCTACACGGACGCTCTCGAGGCTGCTTTGAAGACCGCGGGCTCGGGCTTTTCAGTCGCCCGCAAGACGTTCCCGGATGAAACCCACACGTCGTCGCAAGGGGCATGGATTTCGGCCGGTTTGCGCTTCGTGCTTCCGCCTGCCCCTCCTGCAAAGGCGACGCAATGAGCTGATCAGGCGCCGACTCTGCGTGCGGCGCGCAACAGAAATCGCCCGGGGTCAACGGTCTTCGCGGCGCTCGCCTCCAAGGGCGAGGGTTCGTTGAAGACCTCCGAGGCCAAGAGCTCGGCGAGAAGCGGCGCCCATAAAAAGCCGCGCGCGCCGAGCCCGCCGATGAGGCGGACAACTGTTGAAGGCGCCGGCTCGCTCCCCGGCACCTTTTCATTTTGCGGCGCCATTTCTCCGAGAGGAGCGCCGGCGAACGGAAACCGGTCCTGCGTCGTGGCGCGGATCGCTGCGCGCGATGTGACTGTCGTAGGCGCAAGATCCGGCCGCAGGCGGGCCAGCGTCTCGAGATTCTGCGCCCGTGCCGCATCAGTGACGCGAGGCTCCCCCTCCGCTTTCTCGAACGTTGCGCCGAACACCAGCTGTCCGAACGCCTCCACGGCATAGCCGCCATCGGCCACGGCTCGCGGGCCGCCCGATGAAGCAGCGCTTTCCAGCTGCCCCAGCCGCCCCTCCAGCGGCGGCGCTTCGATCCCGCGAATGCCGGCCGACCCCATCCCAGCGCAGACGATGACAAGATCTGCCTCGACCGCATCGAGCGCCATGACCTCCTCGCCTATCCGCAGCGTTGCGCCTGACAGCAGGGCAGGGAGCGCCACGGACGGTCTCACCGCAATCGCTCCGCGATGGATCACGCCGGCGCCGGGGTCTCCTGCATCGATCGCGGCCAGCAGCGCGTCGTCTACCGGGGGATCAGCCAGCAGTTTCTCGAACCTCGCGCGCTCCTTTTCGCCTTTCGCGCGGTGTTCTGCGTCCAGCGGCGCCGCCGCATCCGGTCCCAGCTCGCGATAGAAACGTTGTGCGTAGAGATAGGCGGCGAGCAACGCCCGAGCCTGCGGCCCGTCCGCCGCATCCAGACGCGGCATCACCAGCGCCAGAGGATTTCCACTGGCCCCAGCCCCGGGCGCGGGAGCTTTGTCGTAGACCGTGACGCTGCATCCCCGTCTGAGGAATGCGTGAGCCGCGCAGGCGCCTGCGATGCCCGCGCCGATGATGGCGACGGACCTGGGATGGAGGGCGGCCGACGCTGCGCCCATGTAAGAAGCCTCCAGCCGCTCCTTCTTCCGCCCATGCCCCGGCCTCTTCTCGACCGCGAACCCCGCTGCCTCCAGATTCCGCCGCACATCGCCCGCCACAGTATAGGTCGCAGCCCGCGCGCCCGTCGCAGAGAGCCGCGCCACCTGCGCCATCACCTCTGCCGACCACATCTCGGCATTCTTCGAAGGCGCAAAGCCGTCGAGGAACCACGCATCAACCGATGCGCGCGCCTGTGGCAGGGCGGCAGCGATCTCATCGACAAACAGAGTCAGCGTCACGCCATCGGGAAACGCTATCCGCTGCACGCCACGCGCCCGCACTGGCCAGCGGGAAATCAGTTCGCCCGAAAGCCCGGCCATCTCCGGCCAGCGCGCATGCACGCGCGCTGCGTCCTCCACGCTCATGAGGGCGCCTTCGAACGACAGGAAATCGAGGCGCGCGCCGGGCGATGGCCTGTGCGCCCGCCACAGCTCCATCGCCGCGAGCAAATTCAGCCCGGTGCCAAAGCCTAACTCGCCGATGGTGAAGTGCGCGAGTCCGGCCCACCGCTCCGGCAGGCCGCATCCGGTGAGGAAGACGTGGCGCTTCTCGGAGAGTCCGTCTTCGGAAAAATAGACATCACCCTTCTCGCGCGAGAAGGGCGCATCATCGCTCCAGTCGAGCTGGGGAAGGGGAGACAGCCGGGCCATAGGTCCGGTGTAGCCGCGCTAGTTCGCTCGCGCCACTAATTCGCGCGGGCGAGGGGGTGGGCGGCTTCGAGGAGGTCGCGCAGTTCGTCGGTAACGACGTGGGTGTAGATCTGCGTTGTCGAGATGTCGGCGTGGCCGAGCAGGAGCTGCACCGCGCGCAGGTCTGCGCCGCCAGATAAAAGATGCGTGGCGAAGGCGTGGCGCAGGGCGTGCGGCGTCACGCGCTCGATATTGATCCCGGCTTTGACCGCGAGGTCTTCGAGGATCTGGCCGAGGCGGCGGCGGGTCAGGCGGCCGCCGGCGCCGCGCGAGGGGAACACGAAGCGCTGCGCGGTGGAGCGCACGGCCGATTTCGGCAGGAAGGTCTCGCGCACAGCCATGTAGGCTTTCAGGGCCTGCAGGGCGGGCTTGCCCAGCGGCGTAATCCGCTCCTTGTCGCCCTTGCCTCGCACGATCAGCACGGTGGCGCCGGGGGCAGGCAGCGCAGACAGCGGCAGGTCACAGCATTCCGAAGCGCGAAGGCCTGCGCCATAGAGCAGTTCGATCAGGCAGATGGTGCGAAGGTCCGTCGCCTCCGTCCCCTGCGCCGCTGCAATCAGGCGCGAGACTTCTTCGCGCGAGAGCACATCCGGTGGCGTCCGGTGCAGTGTCGGGCCGTCAAGGCGCGAGGTCGGATCATCCTTGCGCTCATTGTCGCCGATCTGAAACTTGAAGAAGCGGCGCAGCGCAGAAAGCCGCCGCGACACCGTCGCAGGCGACATCTTGCGCTCATGCAGGTCGCGCACGAAGCCGGAAAGATCACGCTCGCCGGCATCGATCAGGGATGAGGAATTGGAGCGCAGATAGGAGGATGCATCCTCCAGATCGCGCCGATAGGCGTCGATCGTGTTGTCGGCGGCGCCGCGTTCGGCGCGCAGGGTGTCGAGGAAGGCTTCAATCCGGCGTGTATCGAGCATCGCGGGAAGGTGAGCCCGATAGGTTTATGCGAAGTTAGCCGGGAGGAGAGGCAGTAGGCAGTAGGCAATAGGCAATCGGATCGCACACGCGGCGATCGAAGCGGCCATTCCTAAGAAACGGCTACTGCCGATTGCCTACTGCCTGCCTCGTAACGCGAGGCCTACAGCGCTTTCCACACCTGCAACGACTCCAACGCCACGGCGTTGGCGTCGTCCGCCAGGCCCATTCGGCGCATCTGGGTCAGAAGATCGGCCAGTCCTGCGAACGACACAGCTGAAACATCGTTTCCCAGCAACGGAATGCTGGCCATCGCGGCTTCGCCGCGCGCCTCTTGCTCGACTGCAGCGGCGATCCGGGCGAGGGCCGCATCAGAGAGACCCCGTCCGGCAGCCTTCAGCGTCGCCAGCAGCGTGCGCTGCGCTGCCGAAAGATCGCGCCCCATGCCTGCGTGCAGGAAGAGGAAGCGCGTATTCTCGATCCGCCTCAGCTCCGCCTGCCGCGCCGCAGGCGTTGTCGCCTTGACCGCCACGTCGGGCGCCGCCGGTACAGCGGCGATCAGCTTGTCGAGAACGGCGCCGCCCTTGTCAGCGCCGACGCCGGAATAGGAGAGCATCAGTTCGATCCGCGCAGCCGCCCATGGATCGGCCTTGTCCTTGGGCAGGCCGTCCATCTGTTTCTTCCAGTCCTGCGCCGCCTTGGTGTCGCCCGCAAGCACGCCCACGCGTGCGAACGTCTCGGCATTCGGCGCGGTGTCGGCAGTCTTCGGCAGAGCCTTGATCGCGTCGTTGAGGGCGACAGCCGCCAGCCGGAAGTCGGACAGCGTTTCCGCATCCTTCAGCGCCGCGGCATAGGCCGTGGCTTTCGCATCGGGCTTTGCCTCCTTGTTGGCGGCTGTTGCCAGCGCCAGCGCGAGGAAGTCGGGCCGCGCGCCGGCCCGGGGCGCCGGCAGTTTCGCAAGCGCGGCGGCCTTGGGATCAGCTTTCGGATCAGCCGGGGCGTCTGTCGTCACCGGCTTGGGGTTCAGAATCTCCAGCACCTGCGCCGCATTGATCTTGCCGCCATCCAGCGCCGGTTTCAGCGCGGCGCGCTTCTGCTCCGGGCTTGCATCGGGATGGTTGATCACGGACGCAGCCACATCCGCAGGCGTCGCCGCAAACGCGTTCACCGGGACCGAAAGCTTCGCCGTCACCGAGACCGCCGCCTCGAACGCCGTGCCATAGCGCCCTTCAGGCTTCACCTTGCCAGGCGTCTCGAGCGTGTTGATGGCGGCCAGCAGCCAGCCATCGCTCTTGCCGTCGGCAGCAGGCGGCAGGTGTTCGGCGGCGAGGCCTGCCGCATTGAAATCCTTGGCCAGGGCAAAGCAGAACGCGCGCATGGACATCCACGCCTCGTCATTGCCCTTCTTGTCGGCGGCGCGTGCACAGGCCGATTTCGACTGGCCCTGCACAAGCTCGTAGTCCGCAGCAACGCGCTCGCCCAGCTTGCCCCATTCGGTGGAAGGAAAGCGTTTGCGCAGGTCGATCGAATATTGCGTGAAGCCCAGCTGCTCGATGATGCGCAGCCGCTCTGGGATCAGCGCATCGCCATTGGCCGGGCCCTTGGCCGCGGAGAGCGCCACCCGTTTCAGCGCCTCGCGCGCCGAAGGCGCCAGCTGCAGTGGCTTGGCGTCTGCGAATAGAGGTTGGAGCGCCGCGGTCGTCGTGTTGGCCCAGAGGTTGGAGGGCAGGGCTTCGCCCTTGCCCAGCCATCCCGTGCCCCAGCTGTCCACCTGGTCGAGCGCGCTGGTCTGCACCTGCGCAAAGGCGGGCGCGGCGGTCAGCAGTACGAGAACAGAAATGCCAGCCTTAGTGAGGCGTGACATTCGTCGCCTCCACGGTGATTTCCGTCTGCGGCGGTTTCTTCGATTCCGCCTGGCCCGAGAAGTAGAACAGGGCGCCCAGCACCACGACGACGCCCACAGCCAGCAGGATGCCGACGACATTCATCGGAATGCCGCTCCGCCGACGAGAAAATCCTCCGCGCGCCATGATCGCTCCAGTCCCTGAGTCCAGCCGGTTCAGCCGTCTTCCGAGCTATGGGGGAAAACGGAAAGCTGCGCCATTTGCAAGCGTTCAGCGCACCGGCCAGCCGCCGCGCGCTCAAAATGGCCCAGAAACGCCCCGAAAGCCCTTTTTGCCGTCACGTGTTCGGGCG
>DASYKO010000310.1:0-4592 GCA_035995285.1 Hyphomonadaceae bacterium
CAGCGCTTCGGCATGTCTGCCAGCCGTCTCTCGATCGAGATCGACAAGTCCGGCGGGCCGGTGGACCTGCGCTGCATCTTTCGTGGGATGGCCGAGGAGACGGACAACCAGCTCAAGGCGGCTGCCGCCGCAGAGACCGGCACGCAGCAGGTGGTCGCCCTCGACCGTCTCGCTCATATGCTGAAGGACGCCGTCGAGATCGCCCCGGCCGTCGGCGGCACGTCTGCCAGTCAGAATGGCGCGCAAATGAAAACCGCCGCGGGCTCGAAGCCCACGGCGGAATGTCCGGCTGTCCGGAACGCTTTCCACTGAGGACGCGCTTGCGCGCTTCGGTCAGTGGCGTTCGCGCCTAGTACTTCACGCTGCAGCCATAGGGCACCGTCAGCGCCGGGTCCGGCGCCTTGCCGGCCTTGAGCGAGGCGAGCGCGGCCGTCACATAGTTCGTCGCCTTCGGAATGTCCCTGACGTCGTTGGACTGGATGGAGTCGATCGCGCCGGTGTAGGCGATCTTGCCCTCGGGCGTGATGACGAACATGTGGGGCGTGGTCTTCGCGCCATAGGCGCGGCCCATCGAGCCGTCCGCATCAAGCAGCACATAGTCCGGATGCGCGCCGCGATCCGCCGTCAGCTTGTTGGCGCGGGCGGCATCCGAATAGCCTTGCGAGCCCTTCTTGGACGAGATCACCGTGATCCACACGGCGCCGTCCATCGTCGCGGCCTCCTGCGTCTTCTGCATGTTCTTGGAGTTGTAGTGCTTCTGCACGAAGGGGCAGCCGTCATTGGTCCATTCGAGGACGACGGTCTTGCCCTTGAAGTCCGCCAGCTGGACTTCCTTGCCCTGCGCGCTCGCTTCCTTGAAGGCCGGAGCGATGTCGCCGACAGGCAGAGCGTTCGCGCTTGCCACCACAAGGGCGGCCACGCTGATCACCGCGGCAACGCCCGTGGCCGCCGCCAGCTTCATCCGATCGCGATTGAAAAAGGCCATCGTGTTCTCCTGATTCAAAACGTGTCCGAGACGTCCAGAACTCTACATCGTTCCGGCGGCATCCTTGACCGCCTTCTCGACCAAGCCCGGCGTCAACACCTGGGGCAGCACAACCGGATCGCCCCCAGCTGCCGGGTAGACGAGGTAAAGTGGAACCCCGGCGCGCCCGTGTTCTGCAAGTGCAGACGCAATCACACTGTCGCGATTTGTCCAGTCAGCCACGAGGAACGCCACGTTGTTCTGCTCGAATGCCTTGCGCGCCTTCTGGCTGTCGATGGCGACCTGCTTGTTTACCTGGCAGGTGACGCACCAGCGGGCAGTGAAGTCTACGAAGATGATCCGGCCTTCGGACTGAAGCTGCGCGACGCGCTCAACCGACCAAGGCTCGGCGCCGGCTTCCTTGGCGAGGCTTTCCCCGCCTTCTGGCGCCTTGATGGAAGCTGTTGCTGCGGACGGCAGCAGGAACGCGGCCACAATCACCGCGCCGGCGACCACGCGGCCGGGAATTGACCCGCCCCACTTGGTGGCGAGCCAGATGCCGAAGCCGACCGCAATGGCGCCGCCGACGACCACGATGACGCCATTGGCGCCGGTCTGTCCGGCGAGAGTCCAGAGCAGCCAGAGCATGGTGAGGAACATCGGGAAGGCGAGGATCTGGCGGAACGTCGCCATCCACTTGCCGGGCTTGGGAATGATCTTCGCAACCTGCGGAATGAAGCTCAGGGCCACGAACGGCGCCGCGAGGCCAAGGCCGATGGCGAGGAACATCGTGATCACCACGGCTGCGTTCTGCTGCAGGGCCCAGCCTGCGGCGCTGGCCATGAACGGGCCCACGCACGGTGCGCCGACGAACGCCGCCAGCGCGCCGCTGAAGAATGCGCCGGAAGTTCCGTTCTTGGCCGCGAGCCCCTGCCCCACGCCCATGAGCGAGCCGCCCACCTCGAAAACGCCCAGCAGGTTGAGGCCCAGCGCAAACATGGCGAGCGTGAAGAACGCCGTGACCGGCGCGTACTGCAGCTGGAAACCGAAGCCGGCAAACTCGCCGGCCGCCTTCAGCGCAACGACAATGCCGCCGAGTATCGCAAAGCACACCAGGATTCCGGCCAGATAGGCCAACCCGTGCGCGCGCGACTCTTTTGGATCATGTGCCGTCGCCGCCAACCCGGCAGCCTTCACCGCCAGCACCGGCAGCACGCACGGCATAAGGTTCAACACCATGCCGCCGACAAAGCCTGCGCCCAGCGCGAGGAGGAAGCCTGCGATGGTGAATGCTTCATCGTCTCCACCACCGGCCGGCGCGCCACCCGCAGCTTTCACAGCCGTGTCCGCAACGCCCGCCGGCGCAGCGCCCGGTTTGGCCGGCACGTCCCAGGATTTCAGCGTTCCATCGCCGCCGGATATGACGATGATGCCCGGAAGATCCTGATCGCCCGGCTTGGCGTAGTCTGACGCTTTTAGCTGAACCGAAACGCCGGCTTCCCCGCGGTGAAACAGTTGAGGTGCATTGTAGACAGTCTCCGGTCCAAGCGGGAAGAAACGAATGCCGCTTGCGGACTTGGCGGCATCCGCCAGATCGCCATCAGCCGCCGATACCTTGAACCCATCCTTGGTCCGCTCAACCGTCGCGCCGCCGGTCAGGGGCATGGCAGACGTCGCGATCGATTTGGCGATCGCAGCGCTCTCCGCATCGTTGGACCGCGGCGTGGCTTCGACCGGCAACGTCAGCGCGATCTCGGCCTTCTCGGGAATGCAGACATCCTGGCAGATCAGCCAGTCGAAGGCGCCGGTCAGCGTGATCTTGTCGCCCGGCTTGGCGTTGGCCGGAACCTTGATCTCCATCGGAAGCACAAGCTCGTGCTCGTACCCGAAGTTCATCAGGGTCGCGAGCGGGATGGCCTCCGGCGCCGGCCATTTGAAAGGACCAGCCGTCACGCCCTCCGGCAGCTTCCATTTCACCGTTGGCGGCAGGCCGCTGTCGCCGGGGTTCTGCCAATAGACGTGCCAGGTGTCCTCGAGCTTGAGGCTAAGGGCGATAAGGAAGGGATCGCCCGGGGCGACGGCCGCACGTTCCGAGATGAGGCTCGGCTTCGCCTGCTTTGCGTCGGTGCTCAGGATCTGCGACTGCGCGAAGGCTGCCTGTCCGACGACAAGCGAGGCGAATGTCGCCGCCAGCAGACCGACAATCCGCGATCGAATTCCGCGCAAGCCAACCTCGTCTATTGCAGGCGCAACGACCTGTCATTTTGGACGTGACACCGTCTGGGAGAGAGGTCCAGACCCCTCCCCCATTCGTGACGCTCAGTTGTACGAGTCATCGGCGCCAAGCTTATGCTTGCCGATGCTTAGGGGTCAGTACGCCGGATTTACAGCGTCAGATCAGGACGCCGACAGTCGGCGCATGGTGCGCTGGATCACCCGTTGCCAGTTCATCAGCGACACCATGTGGGCATATACGGCGGCGAGCGCCCCGGTGTTACGGATGTCCTGGAATTTACCTTCCGGGAGAGCGTTCAGCCCTTCTTCGGAGATCGCCCAGTAATCGGCGATCTTCTGGGTCTCGCCGGCAGTGCCCTGCGCGTCACGCGGGGTGAAGGCCACGGACTTCTGTTCGAACAGGGATGCCTTGTCGAGCATCTCGACGAATTCGAGCGTGGCGCGGCGCTGGCGTTCGAACTCCTTGCAGAACTCGATCGCGTCCTGGGTGAATTTCGAAGCCTGGTCGCCGTCGAAGAAGGGAACGTCCGGCTTGTCGGACACCATGGCGGCCTGGGTATCCACGCAGAGCAGCAGCTTGTCGCTCTTGGGATCGGAGGCGAACACGAACGGATAACGGCGCACGAAGGCGGGAATGTAGCTGTCCGGGTCCGGCTGGCCGGAGGCGTCAACGTACTCGTTTTCGTTCTGGCGGACGCCCATCACGGCCACCGGCGTCTTGTCGTTTCCGACAAAGATGATGGGAAAGCAGGTCGCAACGACCCCGAATTCGCTTACCGTGATCGGTACGGCGTGGGACTCCTTCAGGAAGGAAAAAGGCGCGGCAATCTGTTTCACGCCAAGATTCCGGTGCTTTTCGAGCGAAAGCGGCTCCGGCTTCTTGTAGAACATCACCTGGCCGGACAGCTCTGGCTGGCCGCCTTGCGCGGGAGTGCTCATTTACTCGCTCCTAACTTGATGCAGGCCGGTCCTTATCGGAAAACTTCAGCAGCCTCAACCAATGCGAATCATTTGAGTCAGCAGTCTCTCGGGGACCGGAAAGTGCGCTTGAAAGCCCTCCTCGCCGCCCCAGCCCTGCTGGCGTTCGTGGTGACCGTTACGGCATGTTCACCTGCCAAGGTGAATTCCGACCCCGTGCTGGCCAGCCGGGTGCAGGAAATCGGTCTGGCCGAAATGTCACGGTCCCCGGAAGAGGCCGACATCGCGGGCGTGTCGCCCGAAGCGTTC
Organism: Hyphomonadaceae bacterium; assembly: GCA_035995285.1. Lineage (GTDB taxonomy): Bacteria > Pseudomonadota > Alphaproteobacteria > Caulobacterales > Hyphomonadaceae > UBA7672. The sequence continues at coordinate 4,427 of DASYKO010000310.1, forward strand.
GGCGGGCCCTACGCCGCCCTGCTCAACGACCGCAGCATGGCGTCGATCGCACGGGCGAGGGCTGAGCGCCTGACGCAGCTGGACGAGCTGGAGGCGATCGACCGCTCGACGCTGACCCGGGACGCACAGCGCCAGTTCGACACCCTGCTCTTCATCCTGCGCGCGA
>DASYKO010000311.1:0-5531 GCA_035995285.1 Hyphomonadaceae bacterium
GACGAATACGACGACGACCATTCCGACGTGGACTACCGCATGGATATCTTCCTGCCCTACCTGGCCCGCGCGCTGACGGGGTTTTGAGCATGCGATACACCATTAAATTTATGAAGGACGGCGAGGAGATCTTGCAGACCCCTTGGGGGCGCTCACTCGAGACTGCCCAGCGGCACGCACAGGATCACCTGCCAATGCATCGTAGCAAGTCGGGCGCTACACACGTCGAGGTCTACGACACCGATACCGGAAAACTCATGTTCACCCATCCGAGCTAGCCGGTTTTAGTCGGGCGTCCGTCTGTCGAGCGCCCGTCTGTCGAGTGTTGGAAGTTCACGCTCATCATCCGTCCGGTTTTGCAGCTGGAGCTGATCCCTCCTCGGAGGGTTTGCTCCGGCATCTCCCCGCCACAGGTTCGCCGGGTCCATCAAGCTGCTGTGTCGGCCGCTCCGTAACTCTTGTAAGGGCGGACAATGGCGGCGGCTGAAAAGTTATTCAGAAGCTAGCGCCCAGATTCAGAGGGCAAATTCAAACTGAAACACTACCCTTGGGAGGGTAATGTCTTAGTTTGAATTTGCCCTCTCTTGACATGGGACCTGGGCGGCGGCGTTCGGCATGCTTGGCGGTATGCAAGAAGACGACGGTCTGATCTGGGCAATGTACGGGACGACGAATCCCGGTCGCCGTGAGCGGGCGCTGCGCACCCTGCGGCGCCAGTACGCCTCTGATCTGACCGATGCGCGGGCCGAAGTCATCGCCCTCAAACACCGGCTCCGGCTTATCGACAACGCCCTCCTGGACTATATGCTTGGCGGTAAGCAGGAGGCCCCATGAAAAGAGGTCCGCGTTTGGGTATTGGGATCGCCTTAGGGACGGCGCTAGGCGTCGCTCTGGGCGCAGCCATGCATAACATTGGCGCAGGTATTGCCATTGGCGTCGCCCTTGGCGTGGTGTTCGGCGTATCGCGAGGAAAAGGACCAGATGCCTAGGTAGTGTCTCAGTTTGAATTTGCCCTCTCTTGACATGGGACCTGGGCGCCGGCGTTCGGCATGCTTGGCGCATGTCTACTGGCTCATTCATGGGACGCTGCCGTTCGCGGAGCGCATCGCTCGGCTGAAGCGGGCGCGCATGTCCGTCCGGGCGAGACGCGCGCAAGCCGAGCTGGTGGTCGAGGGGCTGCGCGCCGATCTCCACCACATAGACGGCGGCCTTGCTGACTATCTCGGGAAACCTGATATGCTTGGCGGTAAGCAGGGAGGGCCGGGATGTACAAAGTGATTACCAAGGGCACCCTCATGACCACGACCAGCCCGGACATGATGTCAGCCGCCTCCGCTGTGGAGCTGGTCGAGAGAGCCACAAAATTGGGTATGACCGCGACTGTCACGGACAGCCAAGGGAACGTTTTGACGATGAAGGAACTCCACACAGCCGCCGACGCCGAAAGGACTTAGGGGCCATGCGTAGGTACCGGGTCTACCTGCTGATAGCCGGGGTGAAGACGCCAATTGGCCCAAAGTGGGCGGAGGCGGCGGACGCGCTGGAACTCGCCTCGACAGCAGAGCAACGAGGCCAACAAGTTTTGTTCAAGACGACCAAGGACGATTCTTCAATTCGGCTGACGAGCTTCGAGAGGCCATCAATGCCCAAGGGACCTAAAGGCCAGCGCCGCCCCGCTGACGTTGTCTCCAACGCCATCAAGGTGGCGAGGATGGCAACCGGCGAGGATGAGGAAGACATGCCCGCCAAGCGCCCCGCCAAGAGCGAGGCGGCGGCTGAGCTAGGCAAGCTGGGCGGCGCCGCACGGGCCAAGAGCCTGACCGCGAAGAAGCGGAGCGAGATCGCGAAGAAGGCGGCGGCGAAGCGGTGGAGCGGTAAGCGTTAGTCGTGGAATTTCGCCCGCTTGTGGGCTTCCCGTCCGAACCCGCCATCCGATCGCCCCTTAAGAGCCGGGCACTCTGGCGCCATTCGCTCCGCGCGCCGAGTCCGCGCCGATGTGCGAATCTTTTTTCCGCCTCTGGGGGAGCCCTCAAACACCTGACTCTCAGGCGTTTTTGCGAGGGCAAATTCCAACTGAGACACTCCCCTCCCAAGACTCCATTTGACTCTTTTCGCCTCCTGAGTCGTTATAGAACAAAACAGGAACTATATCGGCTAGGAAAGCGAGAAACCCGTGAAAACGGTGAAGCTGGAGGCATTGCGGGAGGAGGTGGCGCGGCTGGAGCGGGGCTCCTCGCGCGTGGCGTCCGAGCGCTTCCCGCTTGGCGAAGAGAGCATCGATGCGGCGCTCGGCGGCGGTCTCACGCGCGGCGGGATGCATGAGATTTTTGCTCAGACGACGGCGGATGAGCCGAACGCGGCGGCGTTTGCGATTGCGCTCTGCGTGCGCGCTTCAGAGAAGAAGCCCGTCGTCTGGGTGCGTCAGGATTTCGTGAGCGTGGAGGCTGGCGAGCTCTACGCGCCGGGCATTGCCGAACTGGGCCTGTCGCCGGACCGGCTGATCCTGGTGAAGGCGCGCGATGGGCCGGCCGTGCTGCGCGCAGGCGAGGAGGCGGTGCGCTGCTCCCCGCTCGGCGCCGTGATCGTCGAGCCATGGGGCGCGCCCAAGGCGCTCGACCTTGCGGCCTCGCGAAGGCTTGCGCTGGCGGCCGGGCAATCGGGCGTCTCGCTCTTCATGGTGAGGGCAGGCGCCAAGCCTGCCCCAAGCGCAGCGGCGACGCGATGGAGCGTTTCGCCTGCGCTGTCGAGAGCGCTCGAGGCCGACGCCCCCGGCCATCCCTCCTGGCAGATATCCCTGATGCGCGACCGCGCGGGAGTATCAGGCAGAAACTGGACCGTAGAATGGAACCGCGATGACGGCGTCTTCACTCTTCCCGATAGATACAGAAAAGCCCGCGAAGTCACCCAACCAAGAGGGGCTGGCGAGGCGTTGGCTGGCGCTGTGGTTTCCGTACCTGCCGGTGGACCGGATCATGCGGAGCGGCTCGCAGGCTGACGCGCCAGGGGCTGAAGAGGGGGGGCTTCCACTCGTCATCACCGACACGATCAAGAATGCTGCGCGGTTATCAGCGATAAGCCCGCAGGCAAGGCGGGCAGGGCTTGCCGTGAGGCTGACGCTTGCCGATGCGCGCCCGCGCATCCCGGATCTGTGGGTCGAAGAGGCGGATGCCCGGGCAGACATGAAACTGCTTGAGCAGATTGCAGAGGATTGCGACCGGTTCACGCCGGTCGTGGTGATGGATGGCGTCGACGGGCTCCTCCTGGATATTACCGGATGCACGCATCTGTTCGGCGGAGAGGGCGAACTCCGCAAAACGCTGATGGGGCGGATCACCCGCGCGGGCATTCATGTGCGCGGCGTGCTCGCCAGCGCGCCGCTCTCGGCTCGGGCGCTGGTGCGGCATGGCAGGCGCAGCGCGCTGATGCCCAATGGGATCGTGCCTGCGGGACAGGATGAGGCGGCGGTGCGGCCGCTTCCCGTGGCCGCCCTCGATCTCGACGACGACACGCGTCTTGCGATCGTGCGCGCGGGGCTCAAGACGGTCGGTGACATTGTGGACCGGCCGGCGCGGGCCTTCTCCGCGCGCTTCGGAGAGGCGATGACGCTGCATCTGCGGCGCGTCATGGGTAAGGCGGATGTCCCACTGACGCCGCTGCGCATCGTTCCCGAGGTTTGGGTCGAGCGGCGGTTCGTCGAGCCCATCGCTCGGACCGAGGACATCGAGGCCGTGCTGCATGAGCTGGCGCTCGAGGCCGGCGCAAGACTTGCCGAACGCAGGCAGGGCGGGCGGGCGTTCGAGGCGAGCTTCTTCCGCACCGATGGCGCCATCCGCCGCATCGTAATCGAAACCGGCAGGCCGATGCGGGATGCCAAGACGCTGCTGCGGCTGTTCCGGGAAAGGCTGGATGCGCTGGCCGATCCGCTCGATCCGGGGTTCGGGTTCGATCTGGTTCGTCTGAGCATTCCTGCCGCCAACGCGCTCGATGCCGCGCAGGCAGGTCTCGACGGGCGGGCGCTGGAAGAGGGCGAGGTAGCGGACCTGGCCGACCGCCTATCGGCGCGTTTCGGAGAGGATCGTGTCGTCCGCTTTCTCCCGCGCAACACGCACAATCCGGATCGTGCAGCGGAAGCTGCGCCAGCAAGCTTCAATCCGCTCACCTCGGCTGTGTGGCCCATGCCGGAGCAGGATGAGCCCCCGCTGCGTCCCTCGCAGATCTTCGATCCGCCGCAGCTGATCATGGCGACGGCGGAAGTGCCGGATGCGCCCCCGCGCAGCTTCCTCTGGCGCAAGGTGCGCTATGTCGTGCGGCACAGCGAGGGGCCGGAACGCATCGCGCCGGAATGGTGGCTGGCGGGAAGCGACGCGCGGACGCGCGATTATTACCGTGTCGAAGATGGAGAGGGCCGCCGCTTCTGGCTGTTCCGCGCCGGGAGCTACGAGCCGGGCAAAAAGAACCCCGACTGGTTCGTCCATGGGGTCTTCGCATGAGCGAAACTCCCGAGACCGCAGCTTCAGTTATCGCCTTTCCGGTGCGGGCTGTGCGCCTGGCAAAGCCCGATACCGCGGCGGCTTATGCCGAACTTGCCGCCTGCACCAACTTCTCCTTCCTGCGCGGCGCATCCACGGCGCAGGACATGGTGCTGACTTCATTGCTGCACGATTATACGGGGCTAGGCGTGGCGGACCGCAACACGTTGGCGGGCGTGGTGCGCGCATGGCTCGAACTGCAGCAGATCCGTCAGGACGGCCTGCCCACTCAGAGAAAAGTGCGGGATGGCGGATCGCCGGGCGAGCATGGCTGGACCGAACATCCCGACGAGCAGAAACTCGAAGCGATCAAGGATGATCTCAAGAAACAAGCAAAAAAATTCAAGCTGATCGTCGGCTCGCGGCTGTCCTTCATCGACGGCACGCCGGACATCATCGCCTATCCGAAAAACAAGGAAGGATGGGGAAGACTCTGCCGTATTCTAACCACGGGAAATCTGAGGCCGGCGCCGGGCAAGACGAGAGCAGTGAAGGGCGAGTGCCGTCTTGTGCTCGATGACCTGTGTCTCATTGCCGATCTCATGTTCATCGTTATGCCGGGAAAAGACCTCGACGGGCTGGGATGGGTTCTTGATCATCTCGGGCAGAGAGCCCTGGTGTGGCTCGGCGCCGCGATGCACCGGCAAGGCGGCGACGAGCGCCGCCTGCAGAAGCTGAAGGAGATCGCCGCAAGCGCCCGCACATCGCTGATTGCGATCAACGATGCGCTTTATCATGAGCCGGAACAGCGCGACCTGCAGGACGTCATGACCTGCATTCGCGAAGGCGTGAAGATCGAAGAGGCGGGCAGGAGCCTTGAGGCGAATGCGGAACGGCATCTCAAGGACCCCCAGGAGATGTCGCGTCTCTTTGCGAACGCTCCGGAGGCGATTGCGCAGACGCAGATGTTCCTTGACCTGATCGAGTTCGACCTCGGCGAACTGAAATATCTTTATCCCGAAGAGCCTGTGCCGCCCGGCTGGAAGGCGGACGATTATCTTG
>DASYKO010000312.1:0-3656 GCA_035995285.1 Hyphomonadaceae bacterium
GGTTGCCGAATTTGGAAGGGTCAAAAGTGTCCCAGTCTGCTCAAGGCAAGTCTGTTGAACTGCTGATAGAGCCCCGCCCGCGCGACATTGGCGGGTTCACGGTGCGCCGCCTCCTGCCCTTCGCCCAGCGCCGGAATGTCGGCCCCTTCGTGTTTTTCGACCATCTGGGCCCCGCCATCCTTGCCCCCGGCAAGGGCATCGACGTCCGGTCGCACCCCCACATCGGCCTCGCCACCGTGACCTGGCTGTTCGAAGGCGCGCTCGACCACCGCGACAGCATCGGCTCCATCCAGACGATCCGCCCCGGCGCCGTGAACTGGATGACCGCCGGCCGCGGCATCGTCCATTCCGAACGCACCCCGCAAGAGGAGCGCGCCCGAGGTCACCGCATCGAAGCCATCCAGACCTGGGTCGCCCTGCCCCTCTCCCACGAGGACCAAGCCCCCACCTTCCGCCACCACCCCGCCGACACCCTCCCGCGCATCAAGTCACGCGACGCCACCGGCATCCTCATCTCCGGCAGCGCCTACGGCCAGCGCTCCCCCGTAGAATTCCCAACCGGCATCTGCCAGCTCGTGCTCGAGACGGATCGCGAGACCGAAATCGAACTCCCGCCCGCCGCCGAACTCTGCCTCTACCCCGTCCGCGGCTTCGCCGAGATCGCCGGCGAGACCATCCCCGAAGGCCAGATGGCCATTCTCTCCGCAGACCGCCCCCGCGTCCGCCTCTCGGCAGGCGCCCGCATCATGATAGCCGGCGGCGACCCGCTCGACGCGCCACGCCACCTCGACTGGAACTTCGTCGCCTCCTCGAAGGAACGCCTCGCGCAAGCCGCCGCCGACTGGCGCACCTCCATCGCCTCCGGCTTCCAGTCCTCCCGCTTCACCCAGCCCCCCGAAGAGACCAGCTGGATCCCCCTCCCCGGCGACCCCAACCCGCCGGACCACAATCCGGATGAGCCGGAGCACGACTGACTTTTTCCTCCCTCGGCCAAAGGCCGGGGGAGGTGGATCGATGCGAAGCATCGAGACGGTGGGGGCAGCCGCCGGACCGCATGGTCCAACCGCAAAACCGCCGCACACTGACCTTCAGTGGCTGCCCCCACCGTCTCGCAAGCTCCGCTTGCGATCCACCTCCCCCAGTCGCTGCGCGACTGAGGGAGGAAAACCGCGAGCTGCAATTCCCCCGGAACCCACCCCCTCAAAAAGCATTCTTTCCTCGAACTGGTTGGCTAGTAGACTCGAATCGAACCCCGTTCAGTTTTGAAGGACCCGCTACGCAAGTGGCGGGTCTTTTAATTCGTGCTCACCCAGCAATTCCCTCCCTTGCCGCAGCCCTAGCCGAGGCTAATGTGCCCGCGCCCACAGGGAGTTCGTGGAATGAGATTGCTTACGTTGGCCGCAACCGGCCTGGCCGCCCTCGCCCTCTCCGCCTGCGGAGAAAAACCGAAAGTCGCCGAAGCCCCGCCGCCCGCCGCCCCCGCTGGCCCCGTCGGCGCCAAGCTGACCACCAGCCCAGAGATCACCGCCGCAGACCTAGCCGCGCGCGACAAGGAACTGGCCGACGACAAATACGAGGGCCGCGGCCCCGGCACAGTCGCCGGCGAAGCAGCCGCGCAGTGGATCGCGGATGAAATGAAACGCGCCGGCGTCGAACCCGGCAATCCGGACGGCACCTATTTCCAGACCGTCGAGATGGTCGCCCAGACAGTGAACCCCGACACGTCGTCCCTCAAGATCGCCGGCAAGGACAAGAGCTGGGACCTCAAGCTCGGCCCCGACGCCGTCTACATCTCCAAGAAGCAGGACCAGCCGACAGTCTCCTTCGCAGACTCGGACATGGTCTTCGTCGGCTACGGCGTCGTGGCGCCCGAGGAGAAGTGGAACGACTACGCAGGCCTCGACGTCAAAGGCAAAACCGTCGTCATGTTCGTCAACGATCCCGGCTTCATCACCAACGACAAGAGCCTCTTCAAGGGCCAGGCGATGACCTATTACGGCCGCTGGACCTACAAGTTCGAAGAGGCCGCCCGCCAGCACGCCACCGCCGCCCTCATCATCCACGAAACCAAGCCGGCCGCTTACGGCTGGAACGTCGTGCAGGATAGCTGGACCGGCGAACAAGCCGATCTCGTCCGCCCGGACGCAGGCGCCGACCGCGCGCAACTCGAAGGCTGGATCCAGTACGACAAGGCCAAGGAAATGTTCGCCGCCGCCGGCCTCGACATCGACAAGATGCGCGCCGCCGCCAACAAGCGCGGCTTCAAGCCCGTGCCCATGACAGGGCTGAAAGCTACCGCCACCATCAACCAGACGATCGAGAAACGCACCTCGCGCAACGTGATCGGCACGGTGAAGGGCTCAACCAAGCCCGACGAGCACTTCCTTCTGATGGCGCACTGGGATCACCTCGGAAAGAACTCCACCGCCAAGCCAGGCGAGGACGCGATCTACAACGGCGCCGTCGACAACGCGACAGGCGTCTCAGCCATTCTCGACATGGCCGAGAAGGCCGCTTCAGGCCCCAAACCGCAGCGCTCGATGACTTTCCTCGCCGTCACGCTCGAAGAATCCGGCCTCCTCGGCTCGGCCTATTTCGGCGCGCATCCGCTGATCCCGCTCAACAAGATCGTCGGCGGCATCAATATCGATGCCCTCCAGCCCGCAGGCCCCTCGAAAGACGTCGTCGTCATCGGCTACGGCGCCTCGCAACTCGAAGACACGCTCGGCGCCGTGCTGAAGGAGAAGGGCCGCGTCATGGGCCCCGACCCCGAACCGCAAGCCGGATACTTCTACCGCTCGGACCATGTCGAGCTCGCCAAGAAAGGCGTGCCGATGCTCTACATCGACAGCGGCGTCGATCTCGTCACCGGCGGCAAGGAAGCCGGCATGAAGCTCGGCGAAGACTACCGCACCAACGCCTATCACTCGCCCAAGGACGAGTTCCACGACGACTGGGACTTCTCCGGCATGGCTGAGGACATCAACGTCGATTACGAAGTCGCCTCCCGCATCGCCAACTCCGACGCATGGCCCGAATGGTACAAGGGCAACGAGTTCAAGGCGATCCGCGAAGCTTCGCTGAAAGGCGCCCAGTAATGGCTCTCGACAGATCGAAGCTCCACAAGGGCTACCAGTCCTATCTCGGCGCCGCCGAGAAGACCTCGGGCAAGCGCTATGACGACATGGCGCTGGTCCTCTCCAAGTCCGGCCTCAAGACCCACGGCGACCAGCGCTCTCTCCTGATGGATAAGCTCGGCCTGGGCCACGGCCACGCCAACGCCGTCGTCCACATCTGGCGCGAATACGACGGCGGGGATGCGATGATGGGCACGTCGTCAGCGATCGCGAAGCCGGCGAAGAAAGCGGCGCCCGTGAAGAAGGCTGCAGCAAAGAAGGCACCTGCAAAAGCCGTCGCCAAGCCAGCAAAGAAAGCTGCGCCAAAGAAACCGGCTAAGAAGAAGTAGCCACTCACGTCTGCCGGTTCTGACCCCCTCCTGTCCTCCCCCCCTCCGGAGGCAGGGCTATCGCATATTGGCGAGGAGGGAGAGGAGGAAGGTCGGCTCCCATCCGGCGCGTTTGATTTTGCGGCGGATTGGGGTTGTGTCGGGATAGGCGCGCAGGATGTTGAGGGCGAGCCGCCTCAGGATGGCGAGG
>DASYKO010000313.1:0-7912 GCA_035995285.1 Hyphomonadaceae bacterium
CAGGCGGGCACTGCCGGATCATCGTGCATGTACTGGCCGAGGCCGAGCGAGCCCGAGAACTTCTTGCTACCGAGGTCAGCGCTGACGTCGATCGGGGCGCCGTTCTCCAGCGTGCGGAACTGGCCGAGGCCGTCGAAGCGCTCTAGCGCGAGGCCCGGCGGGTCAGAAATCATGTGGCAGCCGGAGCAGCCCTTGTTGGTCATGTGGTCGAGCAGGCGCGTGCGCACCGTGCCCTTTTCCAGCGCCTGCACCTTGGAGAAATCGACGTCGGCCGGCGGCGGCGGAATGGCGATGCAGGCGAACATCTCGTTGAGCTTCACGCCGCGGATCGTCGGCGACGAGCTGCCGGGATGTGCGAACAGCGAGAGGAAGGTGACTTGCGTGAGCACCCCTGCCCGCTCTGATTTTTCCGGGAAGGTGACGTGCGTCCACGGATCGGAGGATGGGTAAGGCACGTCATAGACCGAGGCGAGCGCGCGGTTGATGATGGCGTCGCGCGAAGTGAAGATGTCCCGATAGTCGCCGCCCTTGGTGACGAGGTGATCGGTGAGGAATTTCAGCGTCTCCTCGCGCGCGCTGTCGGCAACGGCTTGCGAGAAGTTGGGATAGGTCGCCGCATCCTTGGACAGCGTGTCGAATGCCTCGAACTGCATCATGTCGGTGAAGAAGGCGCGCACGCCGTTCTCCACCTGAGGCGAGGCAAGCATCCGGTCGATCTGCGCCTTCAGGACGGCCGGATCCTGAATGGCGCCCGAGCGAGCGACGGCGGCAAGCTCCGCATCCGGCGGGGCGTCCCATAGCGTGAAGGAAAGCCGCATCGCCTTGGCATAGGCGTCGAGACGATAGGCGCCGGATTGGGCAGGATCTGCTTCGGCACGCTCTACCCGGAACATGAACTCCGGCGACATCATCATGGCGACGAGCGAGAGATTAATCGCCTTGTTGAAATCGCCCGACTTGTCGGACGTCTCTTTCCACACCGACTTGAAGCCGGCGAGTTCGTCGGTGGTCAGCGGGTGGCGGAAGAGTTGCAGGCCCGCCTTCTTGAGGAATGTGTCTGCGCACGCCTCGCCATTCGATCCGGCAGCCGGCTTGCATGCGACCAATTTCTCGCGGCGCTTGTCATCCACCACCTGGTCCGCAACCGAGCGAGCGACGGCGAGATATTGTTCGAGTCCCGATGTGGTGACGGACAGCTGCGCGCTGCCAATCGCCTGGAGGCCGTCTTCCCTGCGCTCCGGTTCGAAGCGGGCGTTGATGACGATGTCGGAGCCGAACGCGTCGGCGACGACGTGGCGGTACTGGCTCTCAGTCAATCGGCGATAGGCTGAGACGTAGCCGGTGTGGCGAACGAGGGGGTCATAGTCGCCGCGGAATTCTGCAGGGGGCGTGGCGGCGACGGGAGTCGCAGAATCGACCGCGGAAACAGCCGGCGCAGGCGTCGTGCAGGAGACGATTGCGGCAAGCGCAGCAGCAGCGGCGAGCCCGATGTAAGCGGTTCTGGCGCGCAAGCGCGTCTCCCTCCCGGCAAGCTCTTCGCGGCTGCCCTGCCGCATAGGAACCCAGGATGGCTTAACAGTCAATTTGCAGTCTAAGCGACCTTTCAAGATTGGCGGTATGGTTTCCCCTCAAGTTGCGATGAGACCAACCAGTTCGCCTCCCGCCTTGAGCGAATCCAGAGAGCGCACGCGCTCGACGACCTGACGCGCGCGTGAGGCGCCAAGCGCTGGGCCCATAAGTTCGATCGCCTTTGCTTCTACATCTGCACGGCTCATCGGGTGGGACGGGAAGCCCACGACATAGGGCACGAAGATCTCCTGCTTTCTTCCGCCGGTTTCGATGACGATCACGCGGGCGGATTCGGTTCGCGGCTGGCCGGCGGGAGCTTCCTGCGCGGGATCGTGGGCGATGGTCACGCGCTCCATCATCGCCTTGACCTTCGTGTCAGTCGCCATGCGCTGAAGCGACTGGGCGGAGACGAAATCCAGCTTGCCGTCGATGAGGATCAGCGAGGAGGTGTAGCGCAGGTTGAGCGCGGGCATCGCCGCGTCGCGGAACGCCTGCCAGCGGCCGGGCATCTCGATGCGCACACTCTCGATCTTGGTGCGGTCGATCTTGGGCAGGAGCTGCAGCAGGCCATGCACGGCAGGTTGTGTCGGCCCACCGACGGGATAGCGCTTGAATGCCGTCTCCTTGAGTTCCGTCCGCTCGCCGAGCTTTTCGATCAGGTAAGCGGGATTGGCGTCGCCCTTCGCAAAGGCGCCGGCGCGGAGCCATCCCTCGGGATTGTCGAAGCTGTCGCGCACTCCGCGGAAGCCCGCCTCCACCATCAGCGCCGCCTGCAGGCCGTTGCGGGCGCCCATGCCGGCGAAGACAAAAGACTTCTCGATGTGCTCCACATCCATCAGCCATTGCCAGGAGCCGGAAGCCTGCTGGGCGCAATAGGTGAGGAGATCGCTGATTCTGTCTTGCTTGATCCCGATCATCGAAGCAGCAGCCGCCGCCGTTCCGAACACAGGCCCTAGCCCATGGTTGGCTATACCTGCCTTGCGGAGGTTTTCGTTGCCGAGCGCCTTGGGCACGCGGCCAGCCAACTCATAACCGACGACCACGGCGCGCACGATCGCATCGCCCGACAGGCCGCGCTTTTCCGCAAGACCGATGGCTGCGCTGACGATGGCGGGGCCGGGCTGGACGAAAGCTGAGGGGATAAAGTCGTTGATCTCGGCGCCATGGCCCGCCATGGCGCTGGCGAAGACGGCGTCCGAGAGCGAGGCCCTGTCCTTGGTGCCTAGAATCGTTGCGGCGTTGCGGCTCTCCGTGCCGCTCTGCGCCAGCGCATACTTTCGGGCGAGGACGGCCGGCTCGAGATCGCGGCAGGCGACGATGGAGGCCAGCGTGTCGAGGATGTGCTGGCGCGCGAGATCGCGGTGTTCTTCGGGAATCTTCGCCGCGTGGCTGCCGGCGATGTAGGCCGCGAGCGCGGGCGTAACCGGGCCTGCAGGTTTGGGTTCAGCTTGCGGCGTCTGCGCGGCGGCAGGCGAAGCGATACCAGTAGCAAGAACTGCGGCTGGAAGGATCGCCGCCAGCGACAGGGCTTCGCGGCGGCTCGCGCCTCGATCGTCGGTCATTGATCCCTCCCTATCGGCCGATGCTTATCCAACATCAGTAACCCACCGGAGTTCGCAGTCTAGTTGGATTGACAACGGTGGCAGACGGCGGCGAGGGTCCGGCAAAACAGAATGCGGTGCAAGCCGGCGTCTCGGGGAGATACATATGCAGCTCAATCGTCGCGGACTGCTGACCGGCGGGTTTGCGCTTACGGCCACCGCCTGCGCGAGCGGGCCGACACTTGCGCAGAAGTCTGGCGAGCCGCTGGTCGAGACGGCGCAGGGCCGCGTGCGCGGTGTGGTGCAATCGAACGGCGTCACCGCGTTCAAGGGCATGCGCTATGCGGCGGCGGCTGCAGGACCGCTGCGCTTCATGCCCCCCGCCCCGCCGCCGAAATGGTCGGGCATCAAGGATGCGTTCGAGTTCGGCGACCAGTCTCCGCAGGCCAAGGGACGGCTGGCGGATTCGCGTGTGCCGATGTCGGACGACTGCCTGCGGGTCAACGTGTTTGCGCCGGGCCTGGATAATGCGCGACGGCCGGTGATGCTGTGGTTCCATGGCGGCGGGTTCGAGGCGGGCGTTGGCTCGCAGCCGCTCTACGACGGGACGCGCGTGGCGCGGCGCGGAGATGTGGTGGTTGTGACCATCAACCGCCGGCTCAACGTGTTCGGCCACTGCTATCTCGGCGGTGTGCTCGGCAGGGATTTCCAGCAATCGGGGAACGTCGGCTATCTCGACCTGATCGCGTCGATGAAATAGGTGCGCGAGAACATCGCGGGCTTCGGTGGCGATCCGAACAATGTGATGATCTACGGCCAGTCGGGCGGCGGGCGGAAAGTCAGTCTCTGCTATGCTGGCAAGGATGCGCAGGGGCTGTTCCATAAAGGCGTGGTGGAATCCGGATCGCATCTCAAGGTGCAGACGGTGGAACAGGCGAATGGGCTTACGGAAAACCTGCTGAAGGAACTCCGCATTGCAAGAGCTGATGCGCGGAAGCTCCAGACCATCGATGTAGAGACGCTGTCGGCGGCGCAGAGGAAAGTGATCGGCGCGGCTGGCTCGCGGTTCTCGCCGATGCTTGACGGCAAGTCCTTTACTGCTCACCCGTTCCTGCCGAATGCGCCTCAAATCTCGAACCATCTGCCGATGATCCTCGGGACGAACCGGACGGAGCTCACCAACCAGATGAGCAATGAGCCGGGCATATTCGACATGAACGAGGCGCAGGCGAAAGAGCGACTGAAGGCCTTCGTCGACGAGAAGGACGTCAACGAGGCGTATCGGATCTTCCAGGCCTCGCGGCCGCAGGCTAATCCGTCGGAGGTGTTCTTCACCATCGCTTCGGCGCGCGGATATTGCCGTGACCAGACCATCATGGCGGAACAGCGTGTGAAGGCGGGTGGGCGCGGCAAGACTTATATATATCGCCTGATGTGGCGACAGCCAGTGGAAGGCGGCCGGCGCGTGTCTCAGCATTCGCTCGACCTGCCCTTCGTGTTCGACAATGTCGCGGCGAGCGCAAACATGACGGGGCCGGATACCGAACAGACGCGCGCCATGGTCGACAACATGGCGAATACGTGGATTGCGTTTGCGCGCACAGGCGATCCGAACAATGCGAGCATTCCCGAGTGGAAGCCGTATGATCTGGTGCAGCGGCCGACCATGATGTTCGACGTGCCCTCGCATCTCGACAATGATCCGCACAAGGCCGAGCGGGAATTCATGGCGCGCTATCCGAGCCAGCAGGACGGCGGCGTTGCGCTGCATCGGCAGGCGATGGGCGATTAAGCGGCTCCTATTTCTGGGCGAGCGCGTGAATGAGGATCGCAGCCGCGGCTGAGACGTTGAGCGATTCAACTTTTCCCGCTCCTTCGATGGCAACGATGTTGTCGCAGACATCCAGTGATGTCTTGGGAAGGCCATGTTCTTCGTTGCCGAGCAGAAGCGCGAAAGGAGGCTCGCCCTTGCGGCGGACCGGAACGGATGATTTGCCGCCAGGCGCTGCGCCGATGATGCGATAGGCGCCGCGGAGTTTTGCCAGCTGCTCGGAGAACTTCGTCGCGCGATAGACATCGATGTGCTCGAAGCCGCCCTCGGAGACGCGATAGCTGGCGTCCGAGGGCATGGCTTGTTGCGGATGATCGGACAGCACCACGCGCGGCAGGCCGAAGAATGCGGTCGTACGCATGATGGCGCCGAGATTGTGCGGGTTGCCGACGCCGTCGAGGATCAGGAGTGGACGTCCGTCGCTTGCCCATGACTTTGCGGCCTCGGGATCGAAGGGCAGAACGGGGCGCGGTTGAGCCACGGCAACTATGCCGCCGTGAATCGGCGTGCCAGCTATCTTGTCGAGTTCTTGGCGCGGGACGAGGCGGTAGGGCTTTCGCGCCTTGGCCATGAACTGGCAGAAGTCTTTGGCGCGGGGCGCTGACTTTTCGTCGAAGAACAGGCGTTCGACGCGTTCGGGCGCCGCAGCAAAGAGTGCGGACACGGCGGAGAAGCCGGCGATGCGGGCGAGCGCCTTGTCGCTCTGGGCGGAGCGATCGCTCTTCTCTGCCGCGGGCTTCGGGTCTTCTGCCCTCTTCGAACTCGGCGCTGGCGTTCGCGGCGGCGGTCGATTGCTCGGGTGGTTCGGCGGTTTCACAGGCGCACCCAGGTGAGTTCGTGTTTGTTGTTGTGAAGGTGAAGGAGACGCGAGCCTGGGATGGCGGCGAACTCTCGCATAGCCTCGAAGTCGGTCGGGCCCTGGAATTTGATGGTGCAGACGAAGCGGCGGACTTCGCCCTTCTCCATCCAGTTCTTCACGAGGGTGAGCAGCTTTTTCGGATAGCAGATGATGTCCGAGCAGAACCAGTCGATCTTGCCTATCGATTTTGGATCGAGGCCGAAGGCGCTTTCGCGGCGTTCTTCCACATTCGGCAGCGCAGCGACAGCAGGATCCAGTGGCGCCTTGTCGATGCTGAGGACTTTGGCGCCGAGGCGTTGGAGGACCCAGGTCCAGCCGCCGGGGCTGGAGCCGACGTCGATGCAGAAATCGCCGGGGCCGGGGCGGTCGCCGATGAGCGTGAAGGCTTCCCAGAGTTTCAAGTAGGCGCGACTTGGCGCGGTCTTGTCTTCGATGAATTGCGGCTCGCCGTTCGGGAAGGCGCTGGAACAACGGGACGAGGCGATGAGCTTGTCGGGGGCGAGCAAGGTCCAGGAGCCGAGCGGTGATGCTGGAACGGGATCGCCGAAATTGAGGGGCTTGGCGGAGACTTTTGGCAGGCGCTCCTCGATGAGAGCGGCGCGGCGGTGATGCTGCAGGGAATAGAGAGCCCAGTTGCGCTGGATGGCGCGCAGCCTGTTCGCGCCGTCGTTGATTGAGGCGATGTCCATGATCACCGGATCGCGCCAGATATTCGCGGCCCAGGCGATCGGGCGCTCCGGTCCCTCGGCGAGCACGAGGCGGCCGTGGGTTTCGCGCGCGGCGTCGCCCAGTTCCTGCTGCAGGTCGGCGAGGAAGCCGTCCGGCGCGAGATAGCCGACGAGGCCGGGCGACTGGGGAAGGTCAGACACAACGCGCTTCCGGGGCACAAGCCGCCGCGGCGCGCGACGGCTGGCCCGCTATGCGTCACCTGCCCGCGGACGGCAATGACCGATGTGCCGGACGCGTCGAGATTCTACTTCGTTGTACCGACGATAACCTTCTTCATCAGGGAGAATGAGCCCTTGTCGCCCGCCATGCAGAGTGGAGCGCCGATCTCGCCCACGCCTTTGTTCGTCTGCATGACGCCCATCGACTGCCCGCCGGTCTGAACCGCCTGGGCATTCAGGCCGTTGCCGACCTGGAGAATGCAGCCGGCATTGTTGTTGCCGGTCTGCGTGATGCCGGCAGTGTTGCCGACGCCATGCTGATCGATGACGGCGGCGTTGTTCGAACCGGTCTGGCTGGTCGTGCCGGTGTTGGCGACGCCGGTCTGCGCGATGGCGCTGGCGTTGCCTGCGCCGGTTTGCGCCTGAGCCGCGCCATTGCCATGCCCGTTCTGTTGGAGACGAACGATGTTGCCGAAGAATCCCTTGCTGCCGCGTTGATCGGCGTTGGCCGTTCCCGCCGCCGCGAGGGCGGCGAGAGCGACGAGGCCCAGTTTCAGCGATGACGTCTTCATGGGAATTCTCCGTGACCTTCGGCTAGGTCAGACTTCTTCTACGAACGAACGACTCGGCGGCAGATCTCGCGGCCGCTGGGGCTGATCAGCTTGAGCGTGGCGCGGTAGGAGGCGCCGCGGCCGAGCGAGACTTCGGACGAGCCAAGCTCGTGATGGCCGGCATAGCGTTCAAGCTCGCCGCCCTGGTTGATGTCGGACGATCCGCCGCCGCCGCTCTTGGTGATGACGAAGGAATAATCGCCGTCGGTCGGACGCGAGAGATTGGCGACGGCCTTGAGCAGGACGCCGTTCGGCGTGCGCTTGACGATGATGTCGCAGGTGGACGCACGGATCGCTTCGGCACGCGGGGCCGGAGCGGGCGCTTCATAGGCTTCGGGAGCGAGGGCTTCCGGGGCGAGCGGCGCGCCGTCGAGTTCGGGCGCGGGCTCATAGGGCTGCGGCAGCGACGTGGCCTGCGCGACCGTGTACGTGGACGCATCGGCCGTGGCTTGCGGATCGGACGAGCAGGCCGAGAGGGCCGTGAGTGCGATGAGAGTTGCGATCGTGCGGGTCATTTCAGTGCTCCATAACTCTCGAGTTCAGTGGAGCGGCAGGGCGCGGGAGGGATGTCCTGCTTTCAAGCAAG
This sequence comes from Hyphomonadaceae bacterium, assembly GCA_035995285.1. Lineage (GTDB taxonomy): Bacteria > Pseudomonadota > Alphaproteobacteria > Caulobacterales > Hyphomonadaceae > UBA7672. The sequence goes on from DASYKO010000313.1 coordinate 7,885, forward strand.
ACTGGCCCTCCCGCGAAAACCGCTTAGT
>DASYKO010000314.1:0-4458 GCA_035995285.1 Hyphomonadaceae bacterium
GACGACGTGATGGATGACGGCTTCACCGAGGAAGAATGGCGCATCTCCCACGAAGTCCGGAAGATCGTCGACAATGACATCCAGGTGGTGGCGAGCTGCGTGCGGGTGCCGACCTTTGTCGGCGTCGGCCAGATGGTCCACCTCGAACTCGCCGAGCCCCTGCCCGCCAACGAAGCCCGGAAGATCCTGCGGGAGTCCCCTGGCGTGATGCTGATCGAACGCAAGGGCGAGGAAGGCGCGTATGTCACGCCGATCGAGGCGGTGGGCGAATGGGCGACTTTCGTTTCCCGGGTGCGCGACGATGTCACGGTCGAAAACGGCCTTGCCATGTGGATCGTCTCCGACGACCTGCGCAATGGCGGCTCGCTGCTCTCGGTGCAGGCGGCGGAACTCCTGCTGAACCGGGGCGCTTTCAGCGCGCCCCTGAAAGCCTAGAGGATGCGAAGCGGCTGGAGCGCAGGCGTGCTTGCCGCATGTTTTCTGCTGGCCGGCTGTAACCCCTCGGTCGCCGCTGTACCCCGCGAATCCGATTCAGGCCTGCAAATGTCAGGATGCGTCACAATTGATGGCGCGCAGTCACAACGCGAATTGATGCGCAGCTTCTTCTCTGACCTGAAGGCCAGCAGACAGGGACGTTTCCTGGAGGAGCCTCAATGGCTCTACTACAAGGCAGAAGGCGGCGAGCTGTACATACACTACACTGACCGAATGAAGATGTTTCCGAACCTGATCGCCATCTATGGTGACGGCCGCAAGGATGTCGTCAAAGCGGGAATGGCAGCGCTTGCCCTGTTTCTGAACAACAACAAGTTGTCGACGAAAGACTGCTCAAAAAGGTATTTCAGCGCGATTACACCGTACGACATCAACTAGGTGTTGCGCTGAAAAGGGCAGGGCCAGCCTAGGCCGCACTCTTGGTATGGGATGAGGCCAGCAGGTCGTCGAGGCTGGCGTCCGGAACGGGCGCTTCGGCCTTCGGCTCTGCCCGGGCCTGCGACCGCTCGGCCAGTGAACCGCCGCAATGGTTCGCCAGCGCCTCCATCAGGTCGCCGATCTGCACAGGCTTGGAGATGTAGTCGTTCATCCCTGCCTCGATACAGCGCTCGCGGTCTCCGGCCATGGCGTTGGCCGTCAGCGCGATGATCGGGATGCGGGAAACCTCTCCGGGCAGCGAGCGGATCTGCCGCGCCGCCGCCATGCCATCCATCACCGGCATGTGGATGTCCATCAGCAGCGCATCGAACGTCGAAGCCTCCACGGCCGAAATCGCTTGCACGCCATCGGAGACGAAGTGCAGCTCGTGACCGATCGGCTCCATGAGAGCGATAAGAACTTTCTGGTTCACCGGATGGTCTTCGGCGACCAGGATACGCAGCCGGCCGCTTGGCGCCACGTCGGCCTTTTTCTGCGCCCTGAGCCAGTCCGGCTCGATCCCGTCTTCGGCCGGCAGCTCGAACCAGAAGGTCGAGCCCTGTTCGGGCTTTGACTCAACGCCGATGCGCCCGCCCATGGCTGTCGCGAGTTCGCGGCAGATCGCAAGACCGAGACCCGTTCCGCCATAGCGCCGCGTGATCGAGGCGTCGGCCTGGCTGAAGCGTGCGAACAGCTTGGCGCGCGCCTTGTCGTCCATGCCGATGCCGGTATCGCGCACCATTACGCGCACAGTGCCGTTGCGCCCGCCGATCCCCGAATAATGCGCAGATACGCTGACGCTGCCAGAAGCGGTGAACTTGAAGGCGTTGCCGACGAGGTTGGTGAGAATCTGCCGGAAGCGCGTGGGATCGCCCATCAGCCACTGCGGCAGGCCGGGATCGATCTCGCGGTTGAACGCAAGGCCATTCTCTACTGCAGCCGGCTCGAACATCGACAGGACGTTGTCGATCTCCCGGCGCGGGCTGAACGAGATGCGCTCGATCGGCATCTCCCCCGCCTCGATCTTGGAGAGGTCGAGGACGTCGTTGAGGATCTGCAAGAGGTTCTGCGCCGATGTCCGCGCCGTGGCGATCTGGTCGTGGACTTTCGGGTCGAGCTTCTCGCGCATCGCTGCTTCGAGCATGCCGAGCACGCCGTTCATCGGCGTGCGTATCTCGTGGCTCATTGTGGCAAGGAAGCGCGTCTTGGCTTCGGACGCAGCCTCTGCGGCGGCGCGTGCTGCTTCAAGTTCGGTGTTGAGCTGGCGCAACCGCTCCGCCTCGGCCAACGCCGCGACGCGGCTCGCCGCCCGGCGATCGAGGAAAGCCATCATGAGACCGAGGAGCAGGAGGCTCGCCACGCAGACCGTGACGATGGCCGCCAGCAATTGCTTGGAGACCGCCGCCTCTTCGACTTGAAACACCGGCGTGGCGATGATCGCCGTGCCGGCCATGGCGGTGTAGTGCATGCCGCAGATCGCAATCGCCATCACGGCTGCAGCCGCGGCGCGGCGCCAGGCCTGCGTCACCTTCGTGGAGAGCCACAGCGCGACGGTCGCCGCCGTCAGCGCGATCAGCACCGATATCCCGAAAAAACCCGGCCGGTAGACGATCTCGCCGGGAACCTGAAGCGCGCCCATGCCGATATAGTGCATCGAGACGACGCCAACGCCCACGACGGCGCCGGAGGCGATGAGCCTTGCCCATCCCGGCCGACGGCCGAGCGCTGCGAGTCCCGCGGTCACGGCGACGACGGCCACGGCGCCTGACAGGAATGTCGCGCCGGGATCATAGCCTTGCTCGAGGGGCGCCTTGAATGCCGTCATCGCGACGAAGTGCATCGACCAGATGCCGCCGCCGAGCGTGAGGCCGCTCATGCCAAGCCAGAGGAGGCGTCCCCTGCCCGTTGCCGCGCGCAGGCGCTCGGCCATGTCCAGCGCGCAGTAGGAGGCAAACAGCGCAATCACGAAGGACAAAGCGACGAGACCCAGATCATGCCCATGGGGCACGCCCGGCGACGTCGAATCGAAGCAGAGGCCGAAGATACGCATGAAACGTATGCTAGAAGCGCCTGGTTAAGGAATTTGCGCGTTTCCTAAAGGGCTTCGGGCGCCGGCTTCGTTCCGGGCCTGACACGGTGTCGCATTTCCCCTTGGTCCGCCGGTCATTCCCTCGGGCGGACCCGTTCGGAGTTTTTCTCAGGGCTGACGCCAGAAATGATTTCGCTTTTCCGGTTCCGGGATAGGCGCGGGCCCCCTATCTACCGGCGATGCCGATGAATGCCGAAACTCGCACCGGTCTTTTGGCCGCCATTGGCGCTTATGTGCTCTGGGGCTTCCTGCCGCTTTACTTCAAGCTGCTGGGAGACGCCTCCCCGACCGTGATCCTCGCGCACCGGATCGTCTGGTCGGTGCCGACCGCGCTGATCCTGATCGCCGCCGCCGGCAAGATGAGCGATCTCGCCGCCCTGCGCCGCAACCGCGGGATGCTGTTCGGCCTGCTCGCCTCCAGCCTCGCGATCGCCTGCAACTGGACGATCTACATCTGGGCCGTGACGCACAACCGGGTGCTCGAAGGCTCGCTCGGCTATTTCATCAACCCGCTGGTGACGTTCCTCTTCGCCGCGATGTTCTTCGGCGAACGCTTCCGCCCGCTGCAGCTTGTGGCACTTGGCATTGCGACGCTCGGCGTCATCAACCAGGCGGTTGTCGTCGGCCAGTTCCCCTGGATCTCGCTGTCGCTGGCCGTGTCCTTCGCCATCTATGGCGCGATCCGCAAGACGATCGCCGTGGACAGCCGCGTCGGCTTTGCGATGGAGGCGATCTGGCTGGCGCCTGTCGCTGCGATCTACCTCTTCTTCATCCCGCACACCCCGAGCGTCTGGGGCGATGGCAGCACGGGCGCGATCCTGCTCTTCCTGCTGGCCGGCCCGTTCACGGCGGCCCCGCTGATCCTGTTCGCCCTGGGCGCGCGCCGGCTTAAGCTCTCGACCATCGGCGTGCTGCAATACATCGGGCCGACGCTGCAATTCGTGATCGCCCTGGCGCTGGGCGAACACTTTACCCCAGGCCACGCCGTCACCTTCGGCCTCATCTGGCTGGGCGTGATCATCTTTACGCTTTCCGCCCGCCCCGCAGACCTCAAGGCCACGGCCCCGCCCGCCGCAACGGCAGCCCTAACGGCAGACTAGCGTCCGCAGTTAATTTCCTTGGTGAACAAAATAAAAACCCCGCCGTTGCGGTGCAGCGGCGGGGCGATGAGTTTTGCCATGCGAAAACGCGAGGGGCGATTTCGAGACTCAACTCGCAAGACGGGCGCCACACGCAACACCACAAATCTTAACCGACGAAACCGAGCAAAAGCGTGGAAACAGGTGTTCCGCTCTAGGGGGTTTTTAAGATTTGCGGATCATACTTAGTCCAGCAAAGACACAGCCGGATTTTTCGCAGACGCACAAAATCCGGCGCCATCGCTTCACGCACAGGAAACCCTGCGTGTGATCTACACGCGGCGCCCGGGACGCGCCGGCGGGGGCCAGTAGATTTCA
>DASYKO010000315.1:0-5033 GCA_035995285.1 Hyphomonadaceae bacterium
TGCAGGCCCTCGATCTTCACCCACTTGCCGGGCTCGAGATCCTTGTAGTGCTCGAAGAAGTGCACGATGCGCTCGACCACGATGTCGGGCAGATCGGTGTAGTGCTTGATCTTCTCGTAATAGCGCGTGAGCTTGGGATGCGGCACGGCGAGGATCTTTTCATCCTGCCCCTTGTCGTCCGTCATCATCAAGACGCCCACCGGCACGACGCGCACGACGCAGCCGGGAACCAGCGCGCGGTTGCCGACGACCATCACGTCGATCGGATCGCCATCCAGAGACAGCGTGTGCGGGATGAACCCGTAATTGCAGGGATAGCGCATGGGCGTGTAGAGGAACCGGTCCACGAACATCGCGCCCGAGGCCTTGTCGATCTCGTACTTGATCGGCTCGCCGCCCAACGGCACCTCGACCACGACGTTAACGTCGGTGGGCGGATTGGGCCCGATCGGGATCCTGGAAAGGTCCATCTTGATGCTCCGGGCCTTGTAGGGAGGAGGCCTCTAAACGCGCGGCTGCAATATCGGCGCCCCCTCCTGAATACAAGCGGGTCAGGCGGCCGCAGCCACCGCCATAAGGACTTCCCGGATATTCAGCGGCTTGGCCAGAACCCCCGCTGTGCCTGCGCTGAGATAAGACTCCACCTGATCCGGCAGCACATTGGCCGTGCAGGCGATCACCGGCGTCTCCTGGTTAATGCCCCCTCCGGCGCGCAGCCGGGCCAGCATATCGAGCCCATCCATATCGGGCATCACCATGTCGAGGAGCACCACGTCGAACTTCTTCTCGCCCAGCAGTTTGAGCGCCTCCCTGCCCGACGCCACCTCGGTCGGCATATGCCCCGCCGCCTTCAGAATCTCGACGAGGACATAGAGATTGCGCGGATTGTCATCGATGCAGAGCACCTGCTTCACCTCGGCTTCGCCAGCCGTGTTCTCGTTATCCGCATCCATCGGCGCGCGCCCGGAAATCGGCGCATCGATGCGAACGGTAAAGCGCGAACCCTGCCCCAGCCGGCTCTCCAGCTCGATATCCCCGCCCATCGCTCCCGCCAGCCTGCGGGCGACATGCAGCCCCAGCCCCAGACCGCCGTGCTTGCGCGTGGTCGATGCATCCGCCTGTTCGAACGCCGAGAAGATCCGCCGGGCCGCTTCTTCCGGCACGCCCGGCCCCGTGTCCTCGACATCGATGACGACGCGCTCGACACCTCCCCGCCCCTTGCCCGGCCAGGCCTGGATGGTGATCCCGCCTTCGGAGGTAAACTTGATTGCGTTCGCCATCAGGTTGCCGATGATCTGCAGCAGCCGCGCCGGATCGACGTCTCGAGGTGCGATGAGCGCGGGATCGATCATGACCGAGAGGGAAAGCCTCTTGGCCTTGATCTCGCTCGACCAGATCACGGCCGCATCCTCGATCAGCCGCACCAGCGACACCGGCTCGCGCGAAATCCTCACCTTGTCGGCGTTGAGGCTGGACAGGTCGAGCAGGTCGTTGAGCAGCGCCAGCATCTGCCGCCCGGCATCCTGCAGCACCCCAAGCGTCCGCCGCTGCACCGGATCGAGGTTCGACTGCCGGAGAAGCGTTGCGCAGCTGAGGATCGCATTCATCGGCGTGCGCAATTCATGGCTCATCACGCCCATGAAATCCGTCTTCGCTTTATTCCCCTTCTCCGCCTCCACCAGCGCATCCGCCAGCTGGGCGTTCTGGGCGGTCAACCGGTCCTCCGCCTCGCGCTGGCGGGTGATGTCCTTCATGGTGACGACGGCATGCTCCACGATGCCCGTGTCGGGATTGCGCAGCGGCACCGTGTTGATGCTGATCCAGCGCACGTCGCCCGAAGGCAGCTCCACGCCCATCGGCACGTTTTCCAGGGGCTTGCCCGTCCGGACCGTGACGGCGACCGGGAATTCCTCAACCGGGAAAGGCGATCCGTCCGGCTTGATCGTGCGCCAGCGCGGATCGGTAAAGGCGCGCCCGGCCATTTCATCGGCCGTGAGTCCGAGAATGCGCAGACAGGCCGGGTTCGCCTCGACCACCTGGCCGCCGGGCGTATGGACGTTCACGCCTTCCTGGATCGCCTCGAAGATCAACTCGAACAGGTTCTGGCGCTGGCGTTCGACATCGGTCAGGACGGCGGCGCGTGCGGCGAGAACCGCCGTGCGCCGCTGGGCCAGGAAAGCCGTCACCAGCTCGGCGACCTTTTCCAACCGCGCAACATCGGTCGGCGCAAACTTGCCCGGCTCGGTATGCCCAACAGCCAGCACCCCGATGATCGGTCCGTCCCCGATCGCAACCGGCGCGCCGGCAAAAGAGCGCACATGAGGCGGATGAGCGACATACTGATACCGCGACGCCTTGGGATCAGCCGCGCAATCGTCGAGCACCGCGGTTGCGCCCTTCTCGAACGTCAACGAGCAGAGGCAGTCGGACGCCGCCAGCGTCTCGCGTATGCCATAGCTGGTGGAGATCTGGTGGGCCTTGCCGCCATAGTGGACGGTAAAGGCGGAGATGTTGGCGCCGGTGATGTCGGCCGCCAGGGCCGTCAGCCGGTCGAGATCGGGAAAAGCTTCGCCCTGCAGGAGGTCGAGCTCCTCCAGCGCAGCCTCGCGCGCACTCGCGTTGTTTACGTTTCCATCGCCAGACATTGGGCTCCTTCAGATCCGGCGCGGAAGACAGGAGCATGGATGCGGGCCGCCGTCACGGGCGGGCCGGCGCCGCACGGATCAAATCCTGATCACGTCGGCCCTGCGGTCGCGCACGGGAGCCTTCGCGACTGCAAGAATGAGATTGGCTGTATCGATCGGCTTGCCGATGATGGCAGTGACTTCGGGCGCATCCCCAAGCTGCCTGCGCGCGATAGCCATGTTGGCGGTGCAGGCAATCACGGGCGTGCGCTTGTTGAGGGCGCCTGCGCGCATCTGGTCGACCACCACGATGCCGGACACCTCCGGCATGATGATGTCGAGCACGACAACGTCATAGCGGCGCGTCATCAGCCGGCGGATCGCTTCGGCGCCGGATCCGCAGATTTCGACCTCATGGCCGACGCTGGAAAGGATGGTGTTGAGGATATCGAGATGCCGGTCATTGTCGTCGACGACGAGGATGGTCCGCGCCGAAGCGACCGAGATCCAGTTGGACGCCGGCTGGGACTTGGATGCGGATTGAGAGGAAACAGGATCGGCGGAGACACCTGCGTGAGCAGAGCCGTTTGTCAGATCACGAGAGAGCGGGGGCGAATCCACGCCGCTGCCCTTCTGCCCGATTACCGGATTCGCTCCCAAAGCGAATCAGTAGCACCCAAGTGCCATTAGCATGATTAACCGTGTCGACGCCGATGCAAACAGGGTAATTTCGTCGCATAGGTCAAATAACAGCGATGGAACCCTGGAACCTTCGGGGTTTCCTCAGGGGCGGCCGAATTCTCCAGCCACGCGAACCGTAGCTTTCGAGCCTGCAAGCGTTTGCAGAGCCTTGAAGGCCCTACCGCTTCTTGTTCAGCCCCAGCAGCCGCAGGCGCAGGGCGTTGAGGCGGATGAAGCCCTCGGCGTCCTGCTGGTCGTAGGCCCCGGCATCGTCCTCGAAGGTCACGTGCGCCGCCGAGTAGAGGGAATAGGGCGAGGATCTGCCCGTCACGATCACATTGCCCTTGTAGAGCTTGAGCGTCACCGAGCCCGAGACATTCTCCTGGCTCTTGTCGATCGCGGCCTGCAGCATTTCGCGCTCCGGCGCAAACCAGAAGCCGTTATAGATCAGCTCCGCATAGCGCGGCATCAGCTCATCCTTGAGATGCCCCGCCCCCCGGTCGAGCGTGATGGATTCGATGGCGCGGTGGGCCTGCAGAAGGATCGTGCCGCCGGGGGTCTCGTAGACGCCGCGCGACTTCATGCCGACGAAGCGGTTCTCGACCAGGTCGAGCCGGCCAATGCCATTGTCGCGGCCAAGATCGTTGAGGGCCGCCAGCAGTGTTGCAGGCGAAAGCGCCTTGCCGTTGAGGGACACCGCATCGCCGCGCTCGAAGCCGATCGAGATTTCGGTCGCCTTGTCGGGCGCTTCCATCGGAGAGATCGTGCGCATGAAGACGTAGGGCGGCGGCTCGACCGCGGGGTCTTCCAGCACTTTGCCTTCCGAGGACGAGTGCAGCAGGTTGGCGTCGACCGAGAACGGCGCCTCGCCGCGCTTGTCTTTCGAGACCGGGATCTGGTGCTTTTCGGCGAACTCGATGAGGTCGGTGCGCGACTTGAACTCCCACGTGCGCCACGGCGCGATCACGCGGATCGACGGGTTGAGCGCATAGGCCGAGAGCTCGAAACGCACCTGGTCATTGCCCTTGCCGGTCGCGCCGTGAGCCACGGCGTCGGCGCCGGTCTTCTTCGCGATCTCGACAAGGTGCTTGGCGATCAGGGGCCGTGCGATCGACGTGCCAAGCAGGTACTGGCCCTCATAGACGGCGTTTGCCCTGAACATGGGAAATACGAAGTCCTTCACGAACTCCTCGCGGAGGTCTTCGATGAAGATGTTCTCCGGCTTGATGCCGAGCATCTCGGCTTTCTTCCGGGCCGGCGAAAGTTCTTCGCCCTGGCCGAGGTCCGCCGTGAAGGTCACGACCTCGCAGCCATATTCCGTCTGCAGCCATTTGAGGATGATCGAGGTGTCGAGACCGCCGGAATAGGCGAGCACGACTTTCTTCGGCGCAGACTTCTGGACAGCCATCAAAACCTCCGGACGAACGACGCGCTTATAGCCCCCGCCGCACCGCCCGCAAGCAAGCATTCACCAGCTATTGAACATCAGCGCCTAGCGTCCCTAGATCGCCATGAGCGCGCCGTTTCGCCGGCGGCTCGAGCCAAAGAAAGTATGGGGGGAAATGTCATGAAACTGATCGCCGCCTTCCTCGCCCGCGCCGCCAAATTCGCCGCCGCAGCCGGCGCCGCCCTCGCCTTCCTGGCCTCGCAGCCGGCCAGCGCCGAGCCGGGCATCTGGGTGGTGAAGGACAAGGATTCGACCATCTACCTGTTCGGCACGGTCCACGT
>DASYKO010000316.1:0-9246 GCA_035995285.1 Hyphomonadaceae bacterium
AGGCCCAGGCCGGCCAGAGCGATTACAGAAATGACACGAACCTTGCCGGCGTGTTCTTTCAACCAGGACATATTTTGGAATCCTCTTTTTTGTGACGGCCACAGGCAGGCCGCCCGCGGTAATCCATGGATACAATGCTCAGACCAGTCGCTTGCTATAGCGCAAGACGTGCCTAAGCCGCCGTGTAACGCTGAACATAAAGACTTGTTCCGAACACGGACGATCTCCGTTGTGCTTTCTTTATCGTGCGCTTTTCAAGTCTTCGGACGTTTCAATGCGGTAATGCATGACAGTTTTACACCGCTGCTTTTGGCGCTTGCAGCACAAACGACTCAGCGCGACGCCTCTCAAGTCCCGAATTCCACCGGAGACTCTCTCTGCGGGCGAGCCCGACTGTTGCGACGTGCGTGATACGTCGAAACTATTTGCAATGTAGCGCGCAGGACCAGCCCTTCCATCGCTTGCGCATACGAAGGGTCAGATACGACGCGACTCGGATGACGGCCCACCGCAGCGCGAGCGCTGAGGAACAGATCAGCGCTTCAGCTCTGCCCTCACCTTCATCAGCGCAAAGCCCAGAAGGTTCTCACCACGCCACTGCGATGGATCGCCCGCACGGAGATCATCAGCAGCAAGGCCGATGCCCCAGATGGCGTCCGCGGGGCTGGCCTCGACAATGACCTGCGGATGCGTGGACACGAGCCAGTCACCGAGCGCGGCGTTCTGAGTGAACTTCGCGACATTGCCTTTCACGACAGTGTCGAACTTGATCGCATCCCAGCGCGACCAGTCATCATTGCCTGTTGGGCCCTTCACCTTGCGCCCGAACACTTTCGCCTCCTTCGGGCTGGTCGTGGCGAGCACTTGCTGTTCGATTTCTGCATCGCCGAACAGCCGCGCCTTCTCCGCCATCATCCAGTGCTCGGCGGTTGCGTAGGTGTGCTTGCCGATCTTGAATTCAGCCGGCCACCACTGGCTCAACACATACTTGCCGGGCACGTCCTTCTTTCCGGTATGGCCCCAGAAGAAGAGATGGTCGTGGCGCACGCCGCTCGCGATAGAGGCGATGAGGACGTCGCGGGTGAAAAGTTCGGTGGGCATGAGGCGCTGATTAGAAGTGATCGCGTCGCTTCGCAACGCGCTGCCGGGCAGGCGCCCGGCGGTCCCAGCTATCCTCTATTCCTCAGCAGCCTGCCCTTCTCCCTGTCCCAGTCGCGCTTCTTCTCGACGTCGCGCTTGTCAGGGGCGGAGCGGCCGGTGGCGAGGGCGAGTTTGATTTTTGCCATGCCGGAGGAGCCGAAATAGAGTTCGAGGGGAACGAGCGTGCGGCCGTCGCGCTGCACGGCGCCGACGAGCTTGTTGTACTCGCGCTTCTTCACCAGCAGCACGCGCTTGCGGCCCGGCTCGTGGTTGAACTGGCCGGCGGGCGGATAGGTGGGGATGTGCGAGTTGATGAGGACGATCTGGCCCTTCTCCTCGCGTGCAAACGCCTCGGCGATATTGGCGCGGCCTTCGCGCAGCGACTTCACCTCGGAGCCGGTGAGCACGATGCCGACTTCCATGTCCTCGATGATCGCGTAGTTGCGGCGCGCCTGGCGGTTCTCGGCCACGGACTGCCGGGCGAGTTCGCGTTGGCTCTTGCCTTTGGGGTTCTGACCCCCGCGCGGCCCTTTTGGAGGTTGGGCCATCAGAGCACGCCCGCTTCCTTCATCGCCGCTTCGATCTCTTTCTTCACCTCGGCGGACGACACCGGCACGATCGGCAGGCGGGTTTCGTCCGTGCAGAGGCCGAGCAGCGACAGGGCGTATTTCGCCGGCGACGGGCTGGGCTCGAGGAACATGGCGCGGTGGAGGCGGGCCAGCGTGTCATTGATGCGGCGGGCGGTGGCGTAATCGCCCTTCAGGGTGGCTTCCTGCATCTGCGAGCACTGTTTGGGGGCGACGTTCGCGGTCACCGAAATGCAGCCGACCCCGCCCTGGGCGTTGAAACCGACGGCGGTGGGGTCTTCGCCCGATATCTGAACAAAGTCTTTCCCACATAGAGCGGTATGACGGGCAACCCGTGAAAGGTCTGCTGACGCATCCTTGATGCCAATGACATTAGGCAGCTGGGACAGACGTCCGATAAGCTCCGGCTGCAGGTCGGCCCCTGTCCGCCCAGGCACATTGTAAAGGAAAATGGGCAGTTGGACGGCATCGTTCAAAGTTTTGTAATGGGCATAAACCCCATCTTGGCTGGGGCGGTTGTAATAGGGGTTCACGACCAGCGCCGCGTGGGCGCCGACGGTCTTTGCATGCTGCATGAGGCTGATCGCCTCGTCGGTGGAATTGGAGCCTGCGCCCGCGATGACCGGAATCCGCCCAGCCGCCGTTTTCACGCACAGCTCGACCACGTGCCGGTGCTCTTCATGCGAGAGCGTGGAGGCCTCGCCCGTGGTTCCGCACGGGACAAGCGCGTGGGTTCCGTTCGCGACTTGGCGTTCCACCAGGGCCACAAACGCCTTGTCGTCCACCTTCCCGTCGCGGAACGGGGTGACGAGGGCGGGCCAGGAACCTTTGAAAGTGGCAGACATAACGGTCTCCAGGGCGGGACACGCCCTACATCATTGCGGCGCAGCCCGCGACTCGCGGGATAATCATTTCATGCCTGTGTTTGGCAATAGTAGGTTTGGCAAGCAGATGTCGCGGGTTCTTTTGGCTTCCCTGTTGGCGGGCGCGCTGGGCCTTGGCGGAACAGCCTGGGCAGCCAATCCCTCGGCGCCCTCGCTGAAGCCGGCGGAAGTGCGCCAGTCGACCTGGATGGAACAGGGGCAGTTTTCACTGCTCAACCGAGCGCTGGATGCCGCCGATGACGGCCGCTGGAGCGAGGTGCGCTCGGCCATTGGGCGCCTGAACGATCCGGGGGCGCAGGCGCTGCTGCGCTGGCGGATGGCGTCGGACTCATCCGGGATGGGGTTCACGGAGCTGGCCAAGGCTCTGGAGGAATTCAAGGGCTGGCCGGATTATGACCTGATCCAGAGCCAAGCCGAGGCGCTGATCACCCGCTCCAGCCTCACGGCGGACGAGCGGATCGACTGGCTGAAGAAGAGCGGGCCGCGCACGGGCGATGGCGTGCTGGCGCTGGCGGATTCGTATCACTCGGCCAACAAGACGGACGAGATGCTGGCCGTGGTCAAGCAGGCGTGGCGCACGCGGCCGATGTCCTCGGATGCAGCGCAGGACATGCTCAAGATCTACGGCTCGGGTCTTTCCTCCGAGGATCACTGGGCGCGGGCGGACATGTTCCTCTGGCGCTCGGAGATCAACAACGCGAAGGCGCTGTCGTCGAAGCTGAGTGCGGGGCGGAAGAAGCTCCTCGATGCGCGCATCGGGTTCATGCAGAACGCCAAGAAGGTCGACACGATGCTGGCAGCTGTGCCGGCGGAGTACATGGACGACCCGGGCCTCACCTTCGACCGCGCGCGCTGGAACGAACGGCGCGGGCGCGACAGCGCGGAGCTCGACCTGCTGCTCAAGGTCAGCGGGTTGACGGCGCCTGAGGTGGGCCGCGAGGCGATCTGGGACGAGAAGCAATCCGTGATGCGCGGGCTGATCCGCGATCGCGACTACCGCACGGCGTATCAGCTGGCGGCCAACCACGGCCTCCTGCCCGGCGAGGCGTTCCGCGATGCAGAGTGGACGGCCGGCTGGATCGCGCTGCAGAAACTCAACGATGCTCCGTTGGGCGAGAAACACTTCCGCACCTTCGCAGCCGGCGTGCAGACACCGATCAGCATTTCGCGCGCGCAATACTGGCTGGGCGAGGCGCTGACGAAGCAGCAGAAGATTCCGGAGGCGCAGGAGGCATATCTGGCGGCGTCGAAATATCCGTATGTGTTCTACGGCCAGCTTGGCGCCGAGAAGGTGAAGCAGAAGCATCCCGAAGCGGCCAAGGTCAGCTTCGACGGCCACCCGCCGCCGAGCGATGAAGACCGCGCCGCCTTCGCCAAGCGCAATGACGTGCGCGCCGCGATCCTGCTGGCGGAAACGGGCCGCCTCGCCTCGTTCGAGCGATTCTCCTATGCGATCGATGATCTGCTGACGACAGCCGTCGAGCACCAGATGCTCTTCGACATCGCGGCAGGCTATCTCGAAATGCGCGCCGCCGTGCGTGGTGCAAAAGCCGGGCTTGGCCGCGGGCTGGTGGCGCCGGATGCGGTGTTCCCGCTGCTCGACCTGCCCTCGTCTCCTCGCACGGGCTCTGCGGAACCGGCGCTGGTGCTGGCGCTGTCGCGGCAGGAGAGCGAATTCAATCCGCGTGCGATCTCAGGCGCAGATGCCCGCGGCCTGATGCAGATGGTGCCGCGCTATGCGCAGGCCGAGGCGAAGATGGTAGGCCTCTCCTTCCGCTCCAGCTGGCTGACGGATGATCCGAGCTACAACCTCAAACTCGGCCGCGGCTTCCTCGACGACGTGGTCGACGACTTCCACGGCTCTTACATTCTCGCAGCAGCCGCTTACAACGCAGGCCCGAGCCGGGCGCGTCAATGGATCCGCGACTACGGCGATCCGCGCGGCCAGGTCGATCCCGTCGACTGGATCGAGAGCATCCCGTTTGCCGAGACCCGCAACTACGTCATGCGCATCCTCGAGAACACACAGGTCTACCGCTACCGCCTCGCCGGTCAGCCGGTGGATATCAGGCTGAGCGAAGATCTACGGCGCGGGGCGCCTTAGGCGGCAGAGAGCAGTGAGCACGGCCTCATGGTGAGCAGGCCCGAAGGGCCGCCCGTCGAACCACGAGGGCGTACGCTCAAACCGGTGGCGTCCGCGCAATCGCCCGCGCGAACATCTCCGCATCGACATTCCCGCCCGACAGGATCACCAGCACCGGTCCGCGCGCCGCGAAGTGCTTGCGGTTGTTGAGGAGCACTGCGAGCGAGGTGGCGCCGCCGGGCTCGACCACCAGTTTCAGGTGATGGAAGGCGAAGGACATTGCGTCCAGCAGTTGATCATCGGTCGCGGCGAAGCCGCCCTTTACGCGCCGCTTTTCAACCTCGAACGGAAGCACGCCGGGCTCTGGCGTGAGCAGGGCGTCGGCGATGGAGCGGTAACCCGGTTCGTTCGAGACGATCTTGCCGGCAGCCAGAGAGCGGATCGTGTCGTCATGGCCTGCCGGTTCGGCGGCCCAGACCTCGGTTGAAGGGGAGAGCGCCTCGAATGCCGTGGCAACGCCCGAGATGAAGCCGCCGCCGGACGCATTGCAGATCAGGCTGCCGAAAGTGACGCCCCTGGCCTTGGCGTCGGTCGCTGCTTCAAGCCCTGCCGTACCCTGCCCGGCCATGATCCAGGCATCGTCAAACGGGCGCACGGTCGTGGCGCCGGCGCGCTCGGCGATCTCTGCAGCGATGCCCTCACGGCTTTCCTTCACGCGGTCATAGAGACGCACTTCGGCGCCCCGGCCGCGGGCCGCCTCGATCTTCGCCTTCGGCGCATCGGCGGGCATGACGATGGTGGCATGAAGCCCGAGGATCTTCGCGCTTTCGGCCACGCCCTGCGCGTGATTGCCGGAAGAAAACGCGACGACGCCACGCTTGCGGTCGCCCTCCGGAATCCGGCTGATCCGGTTCCAGGCGCCGCGCATCTTGAACGAGCCCGTCCGCTGCAGGTTCTCCGGCTTGATCCACACCGGCGCGCCGACAAGCGCATCCAGCGCTTCGTTGCGCAGCAGCGGCGTGCGAACGGCGATGCCTTCGAGGCGCTTCGCGGCATCCTCGATGTCGGCAAGCGTAGGCAAGTCCTTGAGTGGATCGGTGATCATGGCCGCTGTATGCGCCGGTTCGCTGACGTCGCGCAAACGAGGTTATCTATTCGACCCTGCAGATATTCTCGGCCTGCATTTTGGGCATGGCGTGCGTGAACCGGAATGGCGTGATAACCGTAAGACTTCTGGAGCAAGACTTTGGGGAACACCGGGAGGGAAATCATGTCCAAGGAAAATGTCGCCCTGATCAAGGGCATCTACGACGCATTCGGCAAGGGCGACGTGCCGGCCGTGCTCGGCGCAATGTCGCCGGCCATGGTCTGGAACGAGGCCGAGAACTTTCCCTACGCCGACAAGAACCCCTATGTCGGTCCGGACGCCATCGTGCAGGGCGTCTTCATGCGCCTCGCGACGGAATGGGATGGCTTCACCGTCGCGCCCGAGGAATTCCTCGATGCGGGCGACACTATCGTCGTCCTCGGCCGCTATCGCGGCTCGTACAAGGCCACGGGCAAGCCGCAGAACACACAGATGGTCCACGTGTGGCGCGTGAAGGACGGCAAGGCCGCGCAATTCCAGCAGTACGCAGATACGCTGCAGGTCGCGCGGGTTATCGGCAAAGCCTAGACGAACGCCGCGGCGTCCTTCGCCAGGCTCGTCCGCGCCTCTTCGTATTCCCGCTTGAGCTGCGCGATGTATTCGCCCGCGCCCATGCGAGCCTGCACCGCGCCGATGCCCTGGCCGGAGCCCCAGACGTCTTTCCAGGCTTTCGCCTTCGAGCCTTCGCCAGCCTTGAAGCTCATCTGCGCCTTGTCGCCATCGGGAAGATTGTTCGGGTCCATGCCGGCTGCGGCCACGGAGGGAGAGAGATAGTTGCCGTGCACGCCGGTGAAGAGGCTGGAATAGACGATGTCCTTCGCGGCGGATTCCACGATCATGTTCTTGTAGCGGTCCGGCGCCCGCGCCTCGTGCGTCGGGATGAAGGCCGAGCCGATATAGGCAAAGTCCGCGCCCATGGCCTGCGCCGCCAGCACGGCGGAACCGGTAGCGATCGCGCCCGAGAGGGCGAGCGGACCCTTGAAGAACTCGCGGATCTCCTGGATCAGCGCGAAAGGCGAGAGCACGCCGGCATGGCCGCCTGCCCCGGCGCTCACGGCGATCAGACCATCCGCGCCCTTCTCCAGCGCCTTGTGCGCGAAGACGATGTTGATGATGTCGTGCATGACGATGCCGCCATAGGAATGGATCGCCTCGTTCACCTCGGGCCGCGCGCCAAGCGACGTGATCACCATCGGAACCTTGTGCTTCACGCACATCGCCAGGTCTTCCTCGATGCGCTGGTTCGACTTGTGGACGATGAGGTTCACGGCATAGGGCGCAATCCTCGCCGCTGGATTCGCTCGCCGGGCGGCGGACAATTCCTCGTTGATGCGCGAGAGCCATTCATCCAGCTGCTCGATCGGCCGCGCATTGAGCGACGGAAACGAGCCGATGATCCCGGCCTTGCACTGCGCCAGCACAAGGTCGGGGTTCGAGATGATGAAGAGCGGCGATCCGATCACCGGGATCGAGAGCATGTTCGCGAGAGAAGCAGGAATGGCCATGCGTCACCTTACCGAGCCGGATGCCGCCCGCAATGGCGGCATTTTCGCATCAGTAGCCAGCGCCGATGTCTGGCCGGGTGACGTAGGAATACCCGACGATCAGCACGGTGGGCAGGATCAGGATCTTGAATGCGCCAAGGAAACCCACGCGCTTTCCATCCGCCGTCCGCAGCAGGAGGCTGGTTGCGATCCACTGGGCGCCAAGGACCGCGGCGTACCCCACAGCGACGACAATCACGCCATAGACCTTGGCGTAGTTGATCACGATATAAAATATGCCGGCCGCAAGAACGAAAGCCACGATACCGACAATGCCCGCCGCAAATGCGGACGGCCAGCTCACCAGTGACCCGATCACAAGTTTCGACGTGGCGCGGAAAATCGCGGCGTAGATTGTGCCGCTGGCGAAGGTCGCAAACAGCAGGATGCCGGCAAGCATTGCAGTTTCGTTCACCGTCATGCCGTTCCCCATTCCCGAACGCGAATGCCTCAGCCCGTCGCGTAGAGATCCCAGCCCTTGCGATAGGGCCGGTCGAGCAAGGCGTTGGCGCTCTTGATGTTCATGATTTCGCTGCGCACGCCGTCGTATTCGATCGGCTGTTCCGCCCGCAGCGCGGCGATGCCGAGCAGCATGGTCTCGTTCAGCGGACAGGCCACCTCGAACGGATGCGAGATCGCCTCCTCGCCGCGGATGGCGCGGATGAAGTTCATCTCGTGCCCGCCCATGCCGCCGGCCACGCGCGAAAGCGATTGCGGGATCGACTGCGCCCGCACCAGCGCCTCTTCGCCGATCAGCGTCGGGTTCTCGCCATAGGTGTCGTGCAGCAGCATGCCCTTGTCGCCGATGAACAGCACGCCGCCTTCGGATTCCATGATGCGCCCCGGCGGCATGCCGCGCGGCGTCGGCGGCATCAGGCCGCCATCATGCCATTTGATGGTGACGGGCCCGCCCTTCGCCGCCCCGAATTCATAGTGCGTGACGCTGCCGACGGGATAGCTCCCCAGCTCCGCCGGCGGTTTGCCGTCGCCCTGGTTGGTGTCGCCGCCCCACAGCGTATGGCGCGTCTCGATGCGCGTCGGCAGGCCGGGCTCCAGCGCCCACATCGGAAAGTCGATCAGGTGCGCGCCCATGTCTCCCAGCGCGCCCGAACCGAACGGCACCCAGCCGCGCCAGTTGAAGTGCGCATAATCGGGATTATAGCCCCAGTTCACATCCGCACAGCCCAACCACAGATCCCAGTCGAGCCCCGCCGGCACAGGCACAGCCGCCGGCCGCGCAACGCCCTGCGGCCAGATCGGACGGTTGGTCCAGATCTGCACCTCGCTCACCTTGCCGATTGCCCCGCCGCGGATCAGCTCGATCACGCGCCGGCCATCGTCGCCCGAGTGTCCCTGGTTCCCCATCTGCGTGATGAGGTTGGGATAGCGACGTGAGAGAGCGTTCAGCAACCGGCTCTCGCGCACGGTCGTGGTCAGCGGCTTCTGCACATAGACGTGGATGCCCCGCTCCATCGCCATGCGCGCCGCGAGCGCGTGGTTGTGGTCGGGCGTGGCGATCACCACCGCCTCGATGTCCTTGCGCGTATCCAGCATCTTGCGGAAATCGGTGAAGCGAGCGGCCTTGTCGTAAGCCGCCTTCTGCTCGACCTTGTCCGCCTTCAGCTGCCCGGTCTTCTTGTCGATCATGTCCCGCCCGACCTTGTCGAAATCGACGTCGGCGAGCGCTACGATATTCTGGCTGAGCAGCGCCTGCATATTCCCCGCGCCCTTGCCGCCTGCGCCGATGGCGGCGACGTTCACCCGATCATTCGGCCCCAGCTTCTTGCGCTTCTGCTGCGCCTCGCCTGTTGCGGGAAGCGACGCCCATGCCGCTGCAGCCGCTGCGCCGCCGAGTAGCGCG
>DASYKO010000317.1:0-16043 GCA_035995285.1 Hyphomonadaceae bacterium
GCGATCCGCCTCGATACGCTGTCCATTACGATGATGTTCGTGGTGACGGGCGTGTCCTCGCTCGTGCACATCTATTCGATCGGTTACATGGAAGACGATCCGCACCGGGCGCGGTTCTTCGCCTACCTGTCGCTGTTCACCTTCGCGATGTTGATGCTGGTGACGGCGGACAACTTCATCCAGATGTTCTTCGGCTGGGAAGGCGTGGGGCTCGCCTCTTATCTGCTGATCGGGTTCTGGTACAAGAAGCCGTCGGCGAACGATGCGGCCATCAAGGCCTTCGTGGTCAACCGCGTGGGCGATTTCGGCTTTGCGCTCGGCATCATGGCGCTGGTGTTCGTGATCCAGGTTCCGGCTGCCTCGCTGGGCGCGGACGGCAAGCCGGTGGCTGCCTATCTAGCCCAGGTCGGCGTCGAGCAGTTCTCGTCCATCGGCTTCGATACGGTGTTCCACATCATCGCCAACAACATCCCGGTCCAGCCGATCGGGCAGACGGTGGCGACTCCTATCCAGCAGGTGACGTTCGACTTCCTCGGCCAGCATGTCTGGGCGCTGGAGATCATCGGCGTGCTCCTGTTCATCGGAGCGATGGGCAAGTCGGCGCAGTTCTTCCTGCACACCTGGCTGCCGGATGCGATGGAAGGCCCGACGCCGGTTTCCGCGCTGATCCACGCCGCCACCATGGTGACGGCGGGTGTCTTCCTCGTCTGCCGCTGCTCGTACCTCTACGAGCACACGGTCGTTGCGGCGAACATCATCACGGTGATCGGCGCGACCACGGCCTTCTTCGCGGCGACGGTCGGCCTTGCGCAGAACGACATCAAGCGGGTGGTTGCGTATTCGACCTGTTCACAGCTCGGCTACATGTTCTTTGCGGCTGGCGTCGGCGCCTATCAGGCCGCGATGTTCCACCTCTTCACGCACGCCTTCTTCAAGGCGCTGCTGTTCCTCTCCGCCGGCGCGGTCATCCACGGGATGCACCATGAGCAGGACATGCGGAACATGGGCGGCCTGCGGAAGAAGATGCCGCTGACCTGGGCGATGATGCTGATCGGGACGCTGGCGCTGACGGGCGTGGGCATTCCAGGCATCGAGGGACTGAACTTCGGCTTTGCCGGGTTCTATTCCAAAGACGCGATCATCGAGAGCTCGTTTGCCTCGCATGATCCGTACGCCCAGTTCGCGTTCTGGCTCTCCATCATCGCGGCGTTCCTGACCTCGTTCTATTCCTGGCGCCTGATGTTCATGACGTTCGAGGGCAAGACGCGGGCGGATCATCACACCTACGACCATGCGCATGATGCGCCGGCCTCGATGTCGATCCCGCTGATCCTGCTGGCGCTCGGGGCGGTGTTTGCGGGCGGCGTGTTCTACAACGCGTTCGTTGACGCCGGTCAGCATGATTTCTGGGGAACGGCGATCTTCACGGGCGCCGAAAACCATGTGCTGCACGAACGGCATGAGGTTCCGCTGTGGGTGAAGCTGGCGCCGGCCTTCGCATGGATCGGCGGGCTGTTCTTCGCCGTGATCTTCTATCTGCTGGCGCCGTCGGTGCCGCGGAAGATGGCGCGCAATGGCGGGCCGATGCACTCGTTCCTGTCGCACAAATGGTATTTCGACGAGATCTACAAATTCGTCTTCGTCAAAGGCACGGCTCTGCTGGGCGACGTCCTGTGGAAGACGGACAAGAAGGTCATTGACGGCATCGGCCCTGATGGCGTGACCGGCGTTGCGAAGGCGAGTGCAGGCGGGCTGTCGCGGCTGCATACCGGCTATCTCTTCCACTACGCGCTCGTGGTGTTGCTTGCGGCTGTCGTCTTCTCGGCGATCGTTCTTTTCGGGCAGGGGCGCTAGATGACGGGCCTGCCTCTTCTCTCGATCACGATCTTCCTGCCGCTGGTTGGCGCGCTGCTGATCCTGGCTGTGCGCGTCCTGGCCGGCTCGAACGCGGCGTCCAGCATTTCCAAGCCGATTTCGCTGCTGACGACGATCGTTACGCTCGTTGTGTCGATCATCGCATTGACGCAGTTCGACATGGCGAAGGCCGGCTTCCAGCTGGTCGAAAACGTGCCGTGGTTCGGCGGCTCGTCCTACAAGCTCGGCGTCGACGGCATGGCGATCTCGCTGATCATCCTGACGACCGCGCTGATGCCGCTTTGCGTCATGCAGTCCATGCGCTCGATCGAAGACCGGCTGGGCGATTACATGATCGCCTTCCTGATCCTCGAATGCCTGATGATCGGCGTGTTCTGCTCGCTCGATCTGGTGCTGTTCTACGTGTTCTTCGAAGGCGGCCTGATCCCGATGTTCCTCATCATCGGCATCTGGGGCGGCAAGAACAGGCTGTACGCCTCGTTCAAGTTCTTCCTCTACACGCTGCTCGGATCGCTGCTGCTGCTGATCGCGCTGATCTACATGTACTCGGTGTCCGGCACGACCGACATCGAGGCGCTGCAGAAGTTCCCGTTCAGCCGCGAGGTGCAGACTTGGCTTTGGCTGGCGTTCTTCGCGTCGTTCTCGGTGAAGCTGCCGATGTGGCCTGTGCATACTTGGCTGCCGGATGCGCACGTCGAGGCGCCGACCGCCGGCTCGGTCGTGCTGGCGGCGGTGCTGCTGAAGATGGGCGGCTATGGCTTCCTGCGGTTCTCGCTGCCGATGTTCCCGGATGCGTCAGTGCTGTTCCAACCGCTGATGTTCGCGCTCTCGATCATTGCCATCATCTACGCCTCGCTGGTCGCCTTCCGGCAGACAGACATGAAGAAGCTGGTGGCGTACTCGTCGGTGGCCCACATGGGTTTCGTGACGCTGGGCATCTTCTCGTTCACCGAGACGGGCATCCAGGGCGCGATCTTCCAGATGATCAGCCACGGCATCATCTCCGGCGCGCTCTTCTTCTGCGTCGGCGTGATCTACGACCGGATGCACACGCGCGAGATTGCGTTCTATGGCGGCCTGGTTCACCGCATGCCGGTCTACGCGGCGCTGTTCATGCTGTTCTCGATGGCCAACGTCGGCCTGCCGGGAACCAGCGGGTTCGTAGGCGAAATCCTCACCATGGTGGGCGGCTTCCAGGCTTCGACCTGGGCGGCGGCAGGCGCCGCGCTCGGGGTCATTCTCTCGGCGGTCTACATGCTCACGCTCTATCGCCGCACGGTGTTCGGCGAGATGACCAACGACAAGCTGATGGACATCAAGGACGTGACCGCATCGGAGGTCTTCATTCTGGGCCTGCTTGCCATCGCCGCTTTGGTGTTCGGCGTGGTGCCCTCGCTGGTGTTCGACCTTACAAAGGGATCGACCGATGCGATCCTAGACATGATCGGGAGGTAGGAACATGACCCTGCTTGCTGATCTCCAGATTGCCGGGCCAGACGCACTGCTCGCCGGCTTTGGCCTTGCGGCCCTGCTGCTTGGCGCCATAGGCGGGGACCGTATCGCCGGCCTGATCCGGCTGCTCTCCGTCATCGCGCTTGGCGCAGCTGCGACGCTGACGGTGATCCAGTTCCCGATGGGAGACGCCGAGGCGTTCGGCGGGCTCTATCGCATCACGCCGTTCGTGCTCTTCGCCAAGGCCTTCACCTATGGGCTGGGCGCGGTGGCGCTGCTCATGTCCGGCGGGTTCCTCAAGTCGTCGAAGATGGAGCGGTACGAGTATTCGCTGCTGACCATCTTCGCTTCGATGGGCGCGGGCGTGATGCTGTCGGCCAACGACCTGATGACGCTGTATGTCGGCATCGAGACGCTGAGCCTGTCGTCCTACGTTCTGGCGGCCTTCAAGCGCGACAATCTGCAGTCGGCAGAGGCGGGCCTCAAATACTTCGTGCTCGGCGCGCTGGCTTCCGGCCTGCTGCTCTATGGCTCGTCGCTGGTCTATGGCTTCTCGGGCTCGACCAACTACCAGATGATCGCCGCAGCGGGTGACTCGGTGGGGCTGCAGTTCGGCCTCGTGCTCATCATCTGCGGCTTGGCGTTCAAGGCTTCTGCAGCGCCTTTCCACATCTGGACGCCCGACGTTTACGAAGGCGCCCCGTCCTCTGTGGTGGCATTCTTCGCGTCGGCGCCGAAGATCGCGGCGGTGGCGCTGCTGGCGCATGTGATGTTCACGACGTTCGGACCGCATGAGCATTCGTGGCGTCTGGTCATCGCGATCATTGCGGCGATGTCGATGCTGATCGGATCGTTCGGCGCGCTGGTGCAGAACAGCGTGAAGCGGATTCTAGCCTACTCTTCGATCTCCAACGTCGGCTTTGCGCTGATCGGCATTGTCGCGGGGGCGGAGCTGGGGGCGGCGGCGGTGCTGGTCTACATGTCGCTCTATGTGATCGCGACGCTCGGGATCTTCGGCGGCGTGCTGTCGCTGCGCCGGGGCGGCAAGTCGGTGGATCAGGTCTCGGACCTCAACGGCCTCGGCAAGCTGAAGCCGGGCGTGACGCTGGGGTTGATCATCCTGATCTTCTCGGTGGCGGGCATTCCTCCGGCGGCCGGGTTCTGGGGCAAGTTCGAGGTGTTCGAGGCCGGCCTGCGGTCTGACATGCTGTGGCTGGTGCTTGTGGGTGCTCTCTCCAGCGTCATCTCGCTCGGCTACTATCTGCGCCTCGTCTGGGCGATGATGATGAAGCCGCCTGGCGAGCCGCTGGACAAGACGGACTTCACCGTCGCGGCCACCGTGCTGGCGACGGCGGTGATCATCTTCCCGGTGCTGACGATCACGATCCAGGTTCTGTTGAGCGCGGCTGCGCAAGCCTCGGCAGGCTGAGGTGGATCTGGGCGCGTCCTGGCCGATTGTCCGGTTCGACGAGATCGACTCGACCAACGAAGAGGGGCGCCGGCGTTCGGCTGCCGGCGATCTCGGGCCCTGCTGGCTCACGGCGCGCACGCAAACGGCCGGACGGGGCAGGCTGGGGCGCGACTGGGACTCGCCGACGGGCAATCTCTTCGCCACGGCGTTGTTCGAGTTTCCAAAGCCACTCACCGAAGCTGCGCTGGTTTGCTTCTCAGCAGGTCTTGCGGTTCTTGATGCGGCTCAGGCTCTTGGCGTGGACGCCGAAGCGCTGCGTCTCAAATGGCCGAACGATGTTCTCGCAGGTGACGCCAAGCTTGCCGGCATACTGATCGAGACGGGGCAGGCGCAGGGGCGGCTATGGATGGCGGCCGGGTTCGGGATCAATGTGGCGACTGCGCCGCGCCGGCCGGACCGCCCAACCGCCTGCCTCAGTGAGATGCCAGGCGGGCAGGGCAAGACGGCAGGCGAAACGCTGGCGGCGCTGGACATTGCCTTTCGCGCCCGGCTTTCGAGCCTCTTGAGCGCCGGTTTCAGTGAAACGCGAGCAGATTGGCTGAAACACGCCGCCCACATGGGCCGCCGGGTTGAACTGAACCCGATTTCCGGACGTATCGAGGGCGTCATGGAAGGGCTGGCGGAGGACGGGGCGCTGATCCTGCGTCTCGCCGATGGTTCAACCACCCATGTTCGGGCGGGCGAAATCTCGCTATTGGGTTAGCAACAGAGTTCAGGGACACCGCCATGCTTCTGGCGATCGACACCGGCAACACCAACACCCTCTTCGCCGTCCACGACGGCAAGGAATGGCGGGCGCAGTGGCGCAGCGCCACGGACATGACCAAGACGGCGGACGACTATGCCGTGTGGCTCTCCCAGCTGATGGGGATGCAGGGGCTGAAGTTCGCCGACATCGACGACTGCATCATCTCGACCGTCGTGCCGCAGTCGCTGTTCAACCAGCGCAACCTGGCGCGGCGCTATCTCAACGTTGAGCCCTTCGTGGTGGGCGAGAATGTCGAACTCGGCATTCCGGTCCGCCTGCCCAAGCCCAGCGAGGTAGGGGCTGACCGCCTCGTCAACGCCATTGGAGCTCATGCGCTCCATAAAGGGCCGCTGATCGTGATCGATAGCGGTACGGCGACCACCTTTGATATCATTGGCGAAGATGCGGGCTTTGAGGGCGGTATTATCGCCCCCGGGATCAACCTCTCCATGAAAGCGTTGCATGACGCAGCAGCCAAGCTGCCCCGCGTGGCGATCCAGAAGCCGCCGCAGGGCCAGGTGATCGGCAAGGATACGGTAAGCGCGATGCAATCCGGCGTGTTCTGGGGATATGTCGACCTGATTGATGGGCTGGTCGAACGCATCAAGGCCGAGTACGGCAAGCCCATGACAGTAATCGCAACCGGCGGCGTCGTTTCCCTGTTCCAGGGATCGGCGCGCACAATCGACCACTATGATGGGGACATCACC
Organism: Hyphomonadaceae bacterium; assembly: GCA_035995285.1. Taxonomy (GTDB): domain Bacteria; phylum Pseudomonadota; class Alphaproteobacteria; order Caulobacterales; family Hyphomonadaceae; genus UBA7672. The sequence continues at coordinate 6,257 of DASYKO010000317.1, forward strand.
ATTCGCGGGCTCTTGCTGCTCTATGAGCGCAATCTCGCGAAGGCCAAAGCCGAGCTGAAATGAGCAAGGCTGAACTCATCTTCGCGCCGCTCGGCGGCTGCCGCGAAATCGGGATGAACCTGAACGCCTATGGCTATGGCCCGCCGGAGGATCGGCGCTGGATCATCGTCGATGTGGGTGTGACCTTTGGCGATGACTCGACGCCAGGCGTGGACCTGATCATGCCCGACCCGGTCTGGCTTGAGGGCTTTGCCGGCGACATCGAGGCGATCGTTCTTACCCACGCGCATGAAGATCATATCGGCGCTATTGGCTGGCTCTGGCCGAAGCTTCGCGCGCCGATCTATGCGACGCCTTTCACCGCCTACCTCGTCAACGAGAAGCTGAAGGAGCGCGGCCTTGATAGCGAGGCGAAGCTGCACATCATGCAGCTTGGCGAAACGCGCCAGTTCGGGCCGTTCGAGGTCGAGCTGGTGACGCTCACTCACTCGATCCCCGAGCCCAATGGGCTCGCCATCCGGACCCCGCTCGGCCTCATCCTCCACACCGGTGACTGGAAGATCGATCCCGATCCGCTGATCGACGAGGATTTCGACCAGGCCAAGATCGAGCAGCTGGGCCGTGAGGGCATCCTCGCCATGGTCTGCGACTCGACCAACGTGTTCGAGGAAGGCGAGGCGGGCTCCGAAGGCAGCGCGCGCAAGGCGCTGATCGAGGCGGTTGCGGACCAGACGGGAAAGGTCGCGATTACGGCCTTCGCCTCCAACGTCGCGCGCGTGCAGTCTGCCTGTCAGGCGGCAAAGGCGAATGACCGTTCGGTCTGTCTCGTCGGCCGCTCGATGATCCGCATCGTCGCCGCGGCCCAGTCGGTGGGTCTGCTCAAGGAATTCAGCTTCCTCGAACCGGAAGACGCCGCCGACCTGCCGGACCGGCACGTGCTCTACCTGTGCACCGGCAGCCAGGGCGAACCCAATGCCGCGCTGGCGCGTATCGCGCGGGGCGACCATCCCAGCGTGAAGATGGGCAAGGGCGACAGCGTGATCTTTTCCTCTCGCGTCATTCCCGGCAATGAGCGTTCGATCAGTGAGATCCAGAACACGCTGGCTGAGCGCGGCATTAGGCTGGTCACATCGCGCCAGTTCGACATACACGTATCCGGCCACCCGCATCGCGACGAGCTTCGCCGCATGTATGCGTGGGCCAAGCCCAAGATCGCCGTGCCGGTCCACGGCGAGCGTCGGCACATCATGGAGCACGCGCGCTTTGCCAAGTCGCTGCAGGTGCCGGAGGCGATCACGCCGGACAATGGTGATGTTATCCGGCTCGCGCCGGGGCCGGTTGAGTTGATCGATCAGGTTCCGGCTGGGCGGCTTCATGTCGATGGTCAGGTGCTGACGTCCGACAAGGCCGGCGGGATGTGGGAACGGCGGAAGATGGCCTACAACGGCCACCTCGCCGTGAGCCTCGTCATCTCCAAGGGGCGTGTCGAGGATGGACCAATCATCGTTGCGCGCGGGTTCTCGGAGCCGGATGGTCGCCCTGCGGATGAATCCATGGAGCCGATCGACGAGGCGGCCGAGGCTGCAATCGACGCGCTCAAGAAGGCCGACTTCAACGACGATGAAAAGATCGAGCGTGTGCTGACCAAGGCGGTTCGTCGGGCGGCTGAAGTCAATTTCGGCAAGCGGCCGCTTGTGGATATTACAATTCACAGGATCTGAGACGGAGACCACATGTCAGTCGGTACTGGGACCATCGGGCGCATGAACCATATCGGCATCGCCGTGCCTTCGATCGAGAAGACTTTCGAGACCTATCGCAATCTCTACGGCGCGACGGAGTTCGTGCAGCCTTTCGACATGCCGGCCCAGGGCGTGCGCGTGGGCTTCATCAACCTGCCGAACACGCAGCTGGAGATCATCGAGCCGCTGGGCGAGAAGTCGCCTATCATCAACTTCCTCGAGAAGAACCCGAAGGGCGGGCAGCACCATGTCTGCTTCGAGGTGAAGGACATCCATGAGGCGAAGGCCGAGATGGAGAAGAAGGGCGCCAAGGTGCTCGGCGAACCTCGCATCGGCGCGCACGGAACGCCGGTGATCTTCATCCATCCCAAGGATTCGGACGGTGTGCTGATTGAGCTCATGGAAACGCCGAAGGGCGCCCACTAGGGTTCCGGCATGGGCATCTTCGAGGCCGTCGTCGTCTTCTTCATCTCCTGGTGGGTGGTGTTCCTTCCGACCCTGTCGGCGGGGACGCGCAGCCAGCAGGACGCGGGTTCCGTGGTTCCTGGCAGCGAGGCGGGTGCGCCTGAGCGCATCTCCTGGAAGCCGAAATTCATCATCGCCACGGTCGGTGCGGCGGCCATCACCCTCCTGATCTGGATGACCCTGTACTTTGGTTGGCTCTCCTTCATGATTCCGAGGGATTGAGGGGTTTCCGCAAGGCCGCCCACATTGCGCCACAGGCTCGACGCAGCTATCCAGCCTGATCTGCCCTGCCATCAGGAATCCGGCTTTTCATGCGCCTGTCCCGCTATTTCATGCCGACGCTCAAGGAAGCGCCCGCCGACGCGCAGATCGTCTCGCACCGGCTGATGCTGCGCGCGGGGATGATCCGGCAGGAGGCTGCCGGGATTTATGCATGGCTGCCGCTCGGCTTCCGCGTGCTCAAGAAGGTCGAGCAGATCGTCCGTGAAGAGATGAACCGGGCAGGGGCGGTTGAGCTCCTGATGCCGACGCTGCAGCTGGCGGATCTCTGGCGCGAATCCGGCCGCTATGACGCCTATGGCCCCGAGATGCTGCGCATTGTCGACCGGCATGAGCGCGAGCTGCTCTACGGGCCCACCAACGAAGAGATGATCACCGAGATCTTCCGGACCTATGTGAAGAGCTACAAGGACCTGCCGCTCAATCTGTATCATCAGCAGTGGAAGTTCCGGGACGAACGCAGGCCGCGTTTTGGCGTGATGCGCGGGCGTGAGTTCCTGATGAAGGACGCCTACTCGTTCGACATCGATGAGGCGAACGCGCGCAAGGCCTACAACCGGATGTTCATCGCCTATCTCAACCTGTTCGCGCGGATGGGGCTGAAGGCCGTACCGATGCGCGCGGATACGGGTCCGATCGGCGGCGATCTCAGCCACGAATTCATCGTGCTGGCCGAGACGGGCGAGAGCCAGGTCTATTGCCATCGCGAGCTGGTCGACATGGGCGCGCCGGGGCCGGACGTGGACTGGTATGGCGATCTCCAGCCGCTGGTTGAGAAGCGCACCTCGCTCTATGCGGCCACCGAAGAGATGCACGACGCGGCGGCGTTCGAGAAGATTCCGGAAGGTGATCGGCTCTCGGCGCGCGGCATCGAAGTCGGCCACATCTTCTATTTTGGCACAAAGTATTCGGCCCCGATGAAGGCCGAGATCGCGGGGCCCGACGGCAAATCCGTGCCGGCGCAGATGGGCTCGTATGGCGTCGGCGTTTCGCGTCTGGTAGGTGCGATCATTGAGGCAAGCCACGACGACAAAGGTGTGATCTGGCCGCGATCCGTCGCGCCGTTCGAAGTGGCGGTCGTCAGCCTGCGCGCCGACGATGCGGAAGTCACTAGTATCTGCGAGAGCGCCTACAGCCAGCTGCAGAAGGCTGGCGTCGACGTGCTCTATGACGATACGGCGGATCGCCCCGGCGCCAAGTTCTCGACGATGGAATTGATCGGTGTGCCCGACTTGATCGTGGTCGGGCCCAAGGGCGTGAAGGCCGGTGTCGTTGAATTCCGCAACCGCAAGGCGGGCACGAGCGAAGAGATGAGCCTCGACGCCGCGATCAAGCGCGCTCTTGCTGCGAAGGCTGCCTAGATGGGCTCTCCCGGCGAGGCTGTAGGAACACGTGTGATCGAACGGCCATTCGGGCCTTTCGAGCGCATGCTGGCGACCCGTTATCTCGGCGCCAAGCGCGAGCATGGCGGACTTGCCTTTATTTCGATCGTCTCGGTCGTCGGCATCATGCTGGGCGTGTGGGCGCTGATCCTCACCATGTCGATCATGAACGGTTTCCGGCTGGAGCTGATCTCCAAGATCATCGGCTTCGAAGCGCACGCCTTCATCGACACGCGCGGCCTTCCGCAGCCGCAGGTCGACGCGCTGATGGAAGAAGTGCGGATGGAGCCGGGGGTCATCTCGGTCGAACCGATGACGGAAGGGACTGCACTGGCTTCGTCAAGTTCAGGCGTCAGCGACGGGGTTCAGGTGCGCGGCGTCCGCCCGGAGGACCTGCGGAATAACAAGCTGGTGGCCGACAGCATCGCCAAGGGCATCAAGGCGCGCAACGACCCCAATCCCGAACCGAATGCCTGGCGCTTCGCCGGCGATGGCTCGATTGATCACTTTGGCGATCCGAAACCGGATCCGGATGAGCCAACCGACATTGTCGTCGGAGACATGTTCGCCCAATGGCTGCGGGTCGGCGTCGGCGACGTCATCAAGCTGACCCAGGCAAATGGCGCCTCCACGCCGATGGGCACGGTCACCCGCTCGCGCGAGTTCCGGGTGTCGGCGGTCTTCCATGTCGGTAACGAGCGCTATGACCGCTATATCGCCTTCCTACCGATCGAGGAGGCCAAGAACTTCTTCGGCGAGGATGAAGGCTATCCCATCGTCGGCGTGCGGCTGGCCAATCCCGATACGGACAAGGAGTTTGCCAGCACGGTCGGCTTGAAGAAAGCTCTCCCGATCCAGGGCTGGACGGCCAGAAATGGCTCTTACGTTACCGCGCTGATCGTCGAGCGCAACGTGATGCGGCTGATCCTGTTCATCGTGGTGATCATCACGGCGCTCAACATCATCACGGGCGTGCTGATGCTGGTGAAGAACAAGGCGAGGGATGTGGCCATCCTGCGGACGATCGGTTCAACGCGTGCGGGCGTCGTGCGCATCTTCCTGATGAGCGGGACTTTCCTGGGCATGGCCGGGGTCGGCACGGGCGTGTTGCTCGGCGTGCTGTGCGCCATCTACATCGCGCCGATCCAGCACACGCTGGAGTTCATCACGCACACCGAACTTTTCCCGCGCGACATCTACATGCTGGATTCGCTGCCGGCGAAGCTGGAATGGGCGGAGGTCGCCTGGGTTGCGGGGTCGGCGTTCGTGGTGACGCTCTTCATGTCGATCATCCCGTCCATGTGGGCCGCCCGGCTCAATCCGGTTGAAGCGCTCAGGTTCGAATGATGGAAGCCGCGGCCGTTTCAGCCAAACCCGTTATCGGCGCCCCGGTGCTGTCGCTCACGGGCGTCAAGCGGCGCTACCGTTCGGGCGATCGCATCCTGGAGGTTCTGCGTGGCGTTGATCTGGAGCTTCGCGCGGGTGAAGTGACCGGCCTCGTCGGTCCGTCGGGTTCCGGCAAATCCACGCTGCTCCACGTCGCGGGCCTGCTGGAGAAGCCTGATGAAGGCCACGTGCTGATCAGCGGGAAAGATGCGCTCAGGATGAGCGACAAGGACCGCACGATCGCTCGCCGGCTGCAGCTCGGCTTCGTCTATCAGTTCCACCATCTGCTGCCCGAACTGAACGCGGTGGACAATGTTGCTGCGCCGCTGATGATCAACGGCATGTCACGCACGAAGGCGCGCAAGCGCGGGCAGGATCTGCTGCGGATGATGGGCCTCAACGAGCGGGACCATCACCGGCCCGGCCAGCTCTCGGGCGGGGAGCAGCAGCGGGTGGCTATCGCGCGCTCGCTTGCCAACAAGCCGAAGGTGCTGATCGCGGACGAGCCCACCGGGAACCTCGATCCCAACACCTCAATGGTGGTTTTCCAGAGCCTTTTCGACATTGCCCGGCAAGAGGGGGTGGCGGTCCTCGTCGCAACCCATAACCTCGAGCTCACGACCTATATGGATCGCGTGCTTGCGCTGCATGAGGGGCATCTGTCCCCAGCCGCTCCGCGGGGCGGCGGCGACTCGGTGTAGGGTCGAAAGAGCGTTCCGCCGGGGCCATATCTGGCGGGTTATCGCGGGCTAATCTGAGGTAAGTTTAATGACGGCGGAAACGCCCCGTTTCATCCATCTGCGTGTGCGGACAGCATTGTCCCTGCTGCAGAGCATGATCCGTCCCAAGGATCTGGCGAAGTGGGCGGCCGCCACCGGCGCGCCAGCCGTTGGCGTGACGGACGAGAACCTCTTTGCTGCGCTTGAGCTTGCCGAGGCGCTGGCCGAGGCGGGCGTGCAGCCGATCACGGGCCTCACCCTCGACATTATCGAACCGGGCGTCTCGGGAGAGCAGGGCAAGCTCGCCCTTCTAGCGCAGAGCGAGGCCGGGTATCGCAACCTGATGGAGCTTTCGACCAAGGCGTTTGTCACGCCCGCGGGGGATAGCCGGCAAGTGGCGATCGCGGATGTGCTTGCGCATGCCGAGGGCATCATCTGTCTCACCGGAGGCCATGGCGGGCTGTTCAACCGCCGCGCCGCGGCCGGGCGGGTCGACGAGGTCAGGGCGGGGCTCGAGCAGCTGTCGCGGGCTTTCGGCGACCGGCTTTATGTTGAGCTGCAGAGACATGGCCGGCCGGAGGAGATCGCCGCGGAGGGCCTGCTGATCGACCTTGCGTATCAGCTGGGCTTGCCCCTGGTTGCGACCAACGACGCGCGCTTCCAGAAACCGGAACAGCACGAAGTGCATGACGTGCTGATGTGCATCGCCAACTCTGCCTATGTCAGCCAGGCGGATCGCCCGCGTGCCTCGCCGCAGCAATACCTGAAGTCGCCCGCCGAGATGGCGGCTACCTTCTCGGACCTGCCCGAGGCGCTAGAATCGACTGTCGAGATCGCGAAGCGCTGCGCCTACCGTCCGAACAAGCGCAAACCCTTGCTGCCGCCGTTCGACACCAAGCGTGGACGAGATGAAGGGGCGGAGTTGACCGCGCAGGCCAAGGCCGGCCTCAAGGAGCGGCTGAAGATCGTTCAGCCTGCGGCTGAGCTGCAAGTCTATGAAGACAGGCTCGCTTACGAGCTGGGCATCATCGAGAAGATGGGTTTTCCGGGCTACTTCCTCATCGTTGCCGACTTCATCAAGTGGGCCAAGGCGCAGGGCATTCCGGTAGGGCCGGGACGGGGTTCGGGGGCAGGTTCGGTTGTGGCGTGGGCGCTTACGATCACGGACCTTGATCCGATCCGGTTCGGCCTGCTGTTCGAGCGCTTCCTGAACCCCGAGCGCGTTTCGATGCCTGACTTCGACGTCGACTTCTGTCAGGAGCGGCGTGGCGAGGTGATCGAGTATGTGCGCGAGAGATATGGCGCCGATCGCGTGGCGCAGATCATCACGTTCGGCACCCTACAGGCGCGGGCCGTGCTGCGCGACGTCGGGCGGGTGATGCAGCTGCCTTTCCACCAGGTCGACAAGCTGGCGAAGCTGGTGCCATTCAATCCCGCCAAACCGCCTACGCTGGCGGAATCGCTGGAGATGGAACCCAAGCTTGAAGAGGCGATCGAGGAAGACGAGGCGGTCGCCAGCCTGTTCGAGACGGCGCAGCAGCTTGAGGGGCTGTATCGCAACGCTTCGACGCACGCAGCCGGAATCGTCATCGGCGATCGTCCGCTCGTGGATCTGGTGGCGCTCTACCGCGATCCGAAATCCGATATCCCGGCGACCCAGTTCAACATGAAGTGGGCGGAGGCGGCGGGCCTCGTGAAGTTCGACTTCCTGGGTCTCAAGACGCTCACCGTCATCGATCGCGCGCTGAAGCTCTGCAAGGACAAGGGCGTCGATATCGACCTGCAGCGTCTGCCGCTGGACGACAAGAAGACGTACGAGATGCTTCAGAAGGGCGACGTTGTCGGCGTGTTCCAGGTTGAAAGCCAGGGCATGCGGCGGGCGCTTGTGGACATGGTTCCGGACAGGTTCGAAGACCTCATCGTACTCGTGGCGCTCTATCGCCCGGGCCCAATGGCGAACATCCCGACCTACTGCAACCGGAAGAAGGGGCTGGAGGAGACCGATTACTTCACCGAGGCGCTCACACCCTGGCTGAAGCCGATTCTGGAGCCGACCTTCGGCATCATCACCTATCAGGAACAGGTGATGCAGATTGCGCGGGAGCTTGCTGGCTATTCGTTCGGCGAGGCCGACCTTCTGCGCCGCGCCATGGGCAAGAAGATCCGCGCGGAGATGGACAAGCAGCGCGTGCGCTTCATGGAAGGCGCACAGGAGAAGGGCATCTCTGAGCCCGATGCGCATATGACATTCGAGGCTTGCGCGAAGTTTGCCGACTACGGCTTCAACAAATCCCACTCGGCGCCGTATGCGCTGCTGACCTACCAGACGGCCTGGCTCAAGGCGAACCATCCGGTCGAGTTCCTGACTGCCTCGATGAGCCTCGACATGGGCAACACCGACAAGCTCGCCGTGTTCTTCCAGGAAGCACGGCGCATGAAAATCGAAGTTCGCCTGCCGGACATCAACAAATCGGGCGCGGACTTCACCGTTGAAGACGGCGCGGTCCGCTACGCACTGGGCGCCATCAAGGGCGTCGGCAAGCCGGCCATGCTGTCGGTTGAGGCTGCGCGCGCATCCAGCGGCAAGTTCAAGGACCTGCAGGATTTCGCCGAACGAATAGATGCGCGGCTCGTGAACCGGCGTTGTTTCGAGGCGCTGGCTAAGGCGGGCGCCTTCCAGGATGTCGAGCCCAACCGCGCCAAGGCGTTCGCCGGGGCGCCGATGTTGTCCGCTGTTGCGACGGCGGCGGAAGACACGCGAACCTCGAACCAGTCAGGCCTATTCGACAACGAACCCGTGCAGCGCGTTCGCTTGCCGGACGCCTCCGCATGGGGCGAGACGGAACGGCTGGACAATGAACTCGCCAGCGTCGGCTTCTTCCTGTCGGGCCATCCGCTGGATGATCTTCTTACCGGGGAAATGCGTCAGGGCATTACTCTGGCCGCCGAACGTGAGGAAGCCGGCCGTCATCAGCAGTCGCTGCGCATGATCGGCGTCGTACGGGCGCGTGTGGAAAAACCGGCCAAGGCCGGCGGCAAGTTCGCCATCGTCACGCTCTCGGACCCTTCCGGCGAGTACGAGCTCTTCGTAAACGACGAGCTGCTGCAGAACTCGCGCGATGTCCTTGAAGTCGGCGAGCGGGTGATCTGCAATGTGCGCGTGCGCAAGGTGGACGAGGAACTTCGCTTCTCGATGGACAGCGTGAAGAACCTCACCCAGGCCGCCATCGGCACGCACGAGGCGCTCTATGTGCGTGTGAGTGCGGATGCCCCGCTGGAGCACATCGCTCGGGTGGTGCTGGGGCTGAGCAAAAGCCCGTCGAATGGGGTGCGTGGGTCGATCCACCTCGAGATCCCGGTCGAGGAAGGCAGGCTGGTCACCATCGCCCTCGATGGCCGCTATCCGGTGGATTTCGGGGCCATGCAGGCCTTCAAGGCCGTGCCCGGCGTGAATCAGGTGCGTCCGGCGGCAGCCTGAGCCCTGATTCGAGCGGGATTAGCGCCCGGCAGGGCAGGGGTTGTTCCGGGCCCAATCCCATGTATAACCCGCGCCATTCCGACACGCGGACCCATTCCGGTGCGGGCGCAAGCTCGTTCTGTCCGCGGCGGCCAACCGGATTAGGAGACTACAGTGGCACTACCCGATTTTTCTATGCGCCAATTGCTCGAAGCTGGCGTGCACTTTGGACACCAGGTTCACCGCTGGAACCCCAAGATGAAGGGTTTCATCTTCGGCGAACGCTCCGGCATCCACATCCTCGATCTCTCGCAGACCGTTCCGCTCCTTCACCAGGCTCTGGTGAAAGTGCGCGAG
>DASYKO010000318.1:0-6960 GCA_035995285.1 Hyphomonadaceae bacterium
GCAACATGGTCCCGCCCGCCCGAAGGGGGGCGGACAGGTGTGGGTGGGTGGCTTTGCCCCAATGTCGCGGTAAGCTCGATCCATGACCGAGACCCTCACCATCGACATCCCCGAGAAGGTCGCAGACGCCATATCTGACGCGGCGAAGGCAGCTGGCGTTTCGCGTGAAGCATTTGTGCTGGAGGCAGCGGCGGCGCGTGCGCTCGATCTTCTGGACGCAAAGGCCTTCTTCGCAGAACGCGCCAAGAATGGCCGCGTGGAAGACTTGCTCAATGTGCTGAACCGCAAAGGTGGTCAGCCGCCGCATCCTGAAGACGCGCGCGGCCGATTTGATCCTTACGGCCTGGAAATTTCGTCGCGCGTGTCCGGGGCCGAGGTGGCGGCTGCCGGGATGGTCGCGAAGCCCGTTTTCGGGGCGGGTTCGGCCGCGGCGACGAGGGCCTGATTGGCCAGCTCGGCATCGCGCAGCGCATTGATACGGGCCATTTCGGTCTTGAACGCTTCGAGCTGGTCGCCGCCGAGCTTGCGGCCCGTGGGCAGTTTCAGCGTCATGGCGTTCAGCGCCTTGCCGTTGATGTGGACCTCGTAGTGCAGGTGAGGGCCGGTGGCGCCGCCCGTCATGCCGACATAGCCGATGACCTGGCCCTGGGTGACGTGGCTGCCGACGCGCAGGCCTTTCACATAGCGGCTCATGTGGCCGTACGCGGTCTCGTAGCCATTGGCGTGCTTGATCAGGGCATAGTTGCCGTATGTCGAGAACGGGCCGTAGCGGCCGATCACGCCATTGCCCGCCGCGTAGATCGGCGTGCCGGTCATGGCGGCGAAGTCGGTGCCCTTGTGCAGCTTGGTGTAGCCGAGGATCGGATGGACGCGGTTGCCGAAGCTGGAGGAGATGCGCGCGCCGTTGATCGGCGTCTTCATCAGGAACTTCTTCGCGCTCTGGCCCTGTTCGTCGAAATAGTCGACGGCGCCGTCATCCGACGGGGTGTAGCGGTAGAAGGTCTTGGTCAGCGCTGCGCCCTCGATCGAGGCCATCAGCATGTTGCCGGCTTTCACCGGACGGCCGCGCTCGTCATCGAAGGTCTCGTAGAGAAACTCGAAATGGTCGCCGGGGCGGATCTCGCGCTGGAAGTCGATGTCGTAGCCGAAGATGGTGGCGTAATCGACGACCTGCTGGTCGCCCGCGCCCAAGGCCAGCGCCGACTCGTAGATCGTCGAGTCGATGTCGCCGGCGATGTAGTTGATGCCCGGCGTCATCGAGGTCTTGAGCTCGTGCGTCGTCCACGCGCCGTCGAGATTCTTGGAGACCAGAACCTGACGCTCGACTTCTGGACGCAGCGAGACGCCCATCAGGCGAACCGCGCCGGTCGTGTCGTCGGTCTCAAGCCATGCAGTGATGTCGTCGCCGGGGCGAATATTGCGCAGGTCAGTCGCCTGGGCCGCTGCGTAGACGGCAGCGTTGGCTTCATCTCGCGGCGCGCCGATGCGATCGAGCACGCCTGAAAGCGTTTCATTGCGGGCTACCGAAACGCGACGCATTTCTTGTTTGGAGGCGAGGTCCTGATCAGCGCTCGTCAGCGAGGCGAGCATCAGGCGCGGGTCTGTCTTGGCGTCAGCAGTGGTGGAGGTCGCAGCTTCGACAGGGCGCGCAATGACGCCCACAACAACAAGTCCCGTCCCCATGAGAGCAGCCGCAGCCACTCCCAGCCCCCATTCAAACCAGGCGTTTTTCATGGGTGCTCCAGAAGTTCCTTTCGGAACGGATGCATGACCTCTGCCGTATTCCCCGCAGTCGACAAACCGACCCGCAGCAGGCCAAGAGGGCCATATAAAAACGCTCGGCTGTTTTTCCACAAGCGCGAATGCATAATCCTACACCTAATGACTGAAGAAAAACTTGAGCCCCAGCTGCCAAAGCCAAGTAACGGGCGCAAAATTCGCCTGATTGGCGCCTTATTGCTGCTATTCGTCGCGCTGCTTGTAATCTTTCGGCAGCATGTCGCAGGCGCTGTCGTCCAGAACATCTGTTCATCGCAGAAACTGATCTGCAAGCTTCGCGTGAGCCGTGTCGATCTCGGCGGCATTACTCTGCAGCAGTTCGATATCAGGGCCCCGAAGGCCCCTAATGCCGCGCTCTCGGGCGATCGTCTCGCAGTCGACCTGAACTGGGCCTCGCTGTTTTCGCCCCAGCCCTCGTTCGTCGCCGGGGACACGATCGTGATGCGCGTGGACCTCACCGGCACACGGCCCGTGCTGGGCGATCTCGATGCGGCTGTGAAGGCATTCACGAAGCCCGGCGGCAAGCCCGGGCCGCTGCCGAAGCTCGACTTCAAGACGATACGCATCATCGGCGACACGCCGCTGGGCCCGGTGGAGGCAAAGGGCGCTGTGGCCGCCACTGGCCCTGACGCGTTCGTGATCACCATGAATGCGCCTGCGGCGAAGCTCGCGCTCTACGGCGCTGAACTCGACCTCAAGGGCGCTGATCTCAACGCCACGGTGAAGGACGGCGCGATCTCCGCGAAGATGACGCTCGGCCTCGACACATTCCGCGCCGGGGGCGCGATCATTAGCGATGTGAAGATCGACGCCTCGCTGGATCAGACGGCAGGCGTACTGCGCGGACAGGGTCAGGCAAGCCTCGGCGAAGTGCAGATCGAAAACGCCAAGCTCGCGCGCACCGAAGCGAAGGCGACAGTCGAATCCGCGGCGGTCGATCCTGCAGCGTTCGATTTCGACGCCTGGCTCAGGCAGGTGCGCACGCTAACGCTGAACGCCAGCGCAGGCGCGGGATCGGTCGGCGAAATTGGGTGGAAGACCGGCCTCATCAAGGCCGACGTGGCGCCGCGCGCGACGGGCGGCTCAGGCGGCGATTTCTCGTTCGATGTCTCCGAGATGAAGGCGAAGCCGGGCAGTGCAGACCGGCTCGAGATCAAGGGCACGGTCGAAATTCCTGCCACGGGCAGGCCGCGCATTGCAGGCCAGGCGCTGGTCCACTCCGCTACGCTGACGGCGGCGCAGCGCAATGATCTGGCGGACGCCGCCTCCGATCCTTTCGAGGCGGCGCTACCGGGCTTCGCCAGCGCTCTCAAGCGGGCGGCGGACAAGGCAGGGCAGGCATTCGATGTAACGGCGCCGTGGTCGCTCGTGCAGACGGAGACGGGCTACGACATCGCCGCGCTCTCCGGCGCGCGCATCAGCGCGGCCAGCGGCTTCACGCTCACAGCGGATGCGCCTCCGGGAAAAACCGAAGCCGTCACCTGGAGCACGGACGAGGGCGGGCGCTGGAAGGCCGAAGGCTCGCTGCGCGCAACCGGCGGCGGCGCGCCGACGCTCCAGATCAATCTCGCCAGGGCCACGGGCGTCAAGGAAACCGTCGCTATGGCGGGCGCTGCGAAGCTGCAGCCCTGGCGCGTGGGCGACGACGTTCTGTCGGCCGAAGCTGCCGGCCTCACCTTCGACACCACGGACAAGGGCGGCGTCGCCGGCGGGCAGCTGACGCTCAATCTCAACGGTGGGCTCGGCGGCGGCGTGTGGAAGGCCGCGCGCGCAACAGGCGAGATCAAGACGGCGTGGGGATCGGACACGTTCTACGCAGACGCCCCGCGCGGCCTGGTGATCCAGTGGGATGAAGGCCGCTATGGCACGACTGTGTTCGGCGCCGGCGCGCTGCACTACACGCCCAGGGGCAGGCTGGCGGAGTTGAAGGACAAGGCCGTTATCGGGCAGGGCGACATTGCGAAGGTCAGCCTGCCGATCAAGGCGTCCGGCTTTTCCGCGAAAGCCGCTGTCGGCGCCACGGCGATCAACTGGCGCGCGGAAGGCGGCGTGCGCATCGGCTTCGACGCTGCGCCCACGACGATCGATCTCGATCTCGCTGGCCGCACGACGCCGGTTTCGATCAACGACATCACCGGTATTCTCGACATCCGAAACGGCTGGAAGGTCACGGGCGGCTTCAAGGGCGCGAGCGTCAAGGCGCCCGAGGCCAGCGTGGCGGACCTTGCCGCGAAGTTCGATATTGGCGGCGTGGGCGATGATCTCAGCGGTAGCCTCAGCAGCGTCGCCATGCGCATCTTCGATCCCAATCCGGAAGAGACGCGCCGCTATGAAGAAGCAAAGTTCGAAGGCTCGGCGAGACTGAAGAGCAGCGTCGCCGATTTCTCCGGCATCTTCACCTCCACGAAGAAGAGCGTGCAGATCGCGAACGTCAGCGGACAGCACAGCCTCAAGACCGGCGCCGGATCGCTCAGCTTCGCGCCGACACCGCTCGTCTTCCTGCCGCGCACTTTCCAGCCCTCTGATCTCTCGCCCCTGCTGCGCGGTCCCGCCAACGTCACCGGCCGCGCCGATATCGGGGGGGCCGCGAGCTGGAGTGCGGATGGCTTTAAATCGAGCGGAAACATCAACCTCAACAATGTCGGCTTCTCGCTGGCTTCGGCGGGCATTTTCGAGGGCGTCTCCGGCAAGGTTGAGGTCTTCGATCTTCTCGGCATGCGATCGGCGCCGGGCCAGACGATCTCGCTCGGCAAGGTCACGTTCGGCCTGCCGATCGAGAAGGGCGTCGTGCGCTTCCAGCTCATCGGCTACGACGCCATCCGCATCGAAGGCGCGGAGTGGCCGTTCGTCGGCGGCAGGATCACGGTGAAGCCCGTCGACTTCAAATTCGGCGGCGATGAGGACAAGCGCATCGTCGCCCATGCCGACAAGTGGGATCTCAACACCATCGTCGAGAAGTTCGAGATTCCCGATGTGAAGCTGAAGGGAACTGTGAGCGGCGACATACCCGTCGTGTTCAGCACCGGTTCAGCCAGGATCGACAAGGCTGAGCTTCAGGCTTCGGAAGACGGCGGGGTCATACAATTCCTCGGCTCCGTCGGGCAGGCAGCGGCGGAGTCGGACGCAAACGCCAAGATGCTGTTCGATGCGCTGAAGGATTTCAGGTACCAGGTGCTGAAAGTGGGCGTGAACGGAGACATAACGGGCTGGATCGTTCTTTCGGTCGACCTTCTCGGCCGCAACCCGACCGTGCTTGATGGCGCGCCCTTCCAGCTCGGCATCTCGATCGACAGCGAACTGATGCAGCTGGCCAACAAGGCCCAGGGCCGGTTCAGCCTGCAGGACGCACTTACAGGCGGCCTCAAAGGCGCAGTAAGTGGCGGCACCGTAACTGGCGCCCCTAATTGACGTGGCGCGTTATACATAGAAGGTACGACCAGCCGCAGGGGCGGCGCGCAGCAAGGAGCGGCTTATGCCGATGAGATTTTCACCCGCGTCTGGCCTCGCAGCCGGCGCCGTGGCGCTCGCCGCCACCGCCGTGGCCTGCACGCCGACCGTGAAGCTGCAGGCGCCGGACAAGCCGATCGTGATCAATCTGAACGTGAAGATCGATCAGAACGTCAAGATCCAGATCGACAAGGATCTTGAAGATCTGCTCGCCAAAAACCCAGATCTGTTCTGAGGCAGGAAAAGGAGCCTCATCATGAGCATGCTGAAAAAACTCATCACCGCCTTCGCCGCGATGTTCGCCGCCGCGACCCTGATGACCGCCTACGCCGCCGATCCAGCGATCGAGCAGGCCAAGGCCCAGGGCGTCATCGGCGAACTCTACACCGGCTATCTCGCCATCGTTGACGCCTCCAAAGCCACGCCCGACCTCAAGCGCCGTGTCGACGAAGTGAACGCCGGCCGTCTGCAGGCCTACACCGACATCGCCACCAAGCAGAACCAGAGCGTTCAGGTCGTCGGCCAGCTGATGGCGCAGAAACAGGCCGAGCGCGCCCAATCCGGCGAGCTCATCAAGCCCAGCGCCAGCGACCCGTGGACGAAGAAGCAGTAAGAGGAAGCGGCCATGCGAAAGTGGCCGCTGATTCTCGCTCTCTCCAGCGCAGCGCTCTCCGCCTGCGCCACGCCTGATCCGAAGACCGCCCCGCCGGACTGGATGGATATTCGCATCATCGAAGAGCTGCGCGTGCTGACGCCGCTCGCGAGCGCGACTGCCACGTCCGGTACGTTCGTGATCGAAGCCGCGCCGAAGGTCGAGACGCGCCATGTGGCCTGCAAGCCCGGCGTCAAAAATCCTGACGAGGAAGAGACCTACACCTGCACGTTCGAGGCCCGCGTGAAGCCGAAGGACGGCCCGGCGCCGCCCTGGCAGAAGCGCTCCGAGAAGCTCGTGCGCGACTGGCGGGGCAACTGGCAGTTCGCTGATGCTGACGCCGGCCCCTCCGCAGACAATGGCGCATAGATGTCGCGCAAGACCATCATCATCCTTGCCTGCGTGCTCATCCCCGTCGCGATCCTCGTCACGCTTGCGGCGACAGGGTGGGGCGGGGGCTGGTTCGAACAATTCCCGAACGCCAATTTCGTCATCGCCTTCGCCATCGGCGCCACGCTCACCGTGCTGCTTGCTGCAGGCTTGATGGCGCTAGTCTTTATCTCCTCGCGGCGCGGGTTCGATGACGGAACCGAGAACGAAATGAAGGACCCGAAAGACACGTCAAAAGACTCAGATGGGCCCTAAAATTCTTTCCTTGGCCTCGACTCCAGATCGGCTAGCTTCCGATTCGTTTTTTCGACGGGCTCGGGAGAAGACTTGAGATGGAATCCTCCAGGCTGGCGTCCTATGTCGCCTCGCGCATCTGCCATGATATCGCCTCGCCGCTCACCCCGCTGATGCAGGCCTGCGAGATGCTGTTCGATGACTCGATGGGGCCCGCCATGAAGGCCGAGGGCGAGAAGACGCTGCGGCAGGCCATCGCCACGCTGGAGGCCAAGCTGCGCTTCCTGCGCTATGCCGTCGGCAGCCAGGCGATCAACGACGGCCAGACCAACACCAACGAGGCGCGGGACCTGTTCCAGAAGCTTTTTGCGCAGAATTCAAAGGTCGAACTCGACTGGCGCATGGACACCCACCGCATCTCCAACCGTCAGATGCGCGTGCTCATGAACATGACGCTG